>JBBQOJ010000009.1:0-15963 GCA_038330815.1 Chitinophagales bacterium
GGGCCACCGACCTGGCGGGAGGCAGCAAATTTGGATACAGCCTGATATGGGTGTTACTGATGAGCAACCTGATGGCCCTGTTGTTACAGGGGCTCTCGGCAAGACTAGGCATTGTGCGGGGGCGCGACCTGGCACAGGCTAACAGGGAGGCTTACCCTAAATATGTAAATTTCGCCCTGTACCTGCTGGCAGAAGTGGCCATTGCGGCCTGCGACCTGGCCGAGGTATTAGGGATGGCCATCGGTATACAATTACTTACCGGCCTTCCACTTATCTGGGGTGTTTCCATTACCGTGCTCGATACTTTTTTACTGTTGTACCTGCAACGGCTGGGCATGCGAAAAATGGAAGCATTTATCATTGCCCTCGTGGCCGTGGTGGCCATTTCCTTTTTGCTGGAGATTGTTTTTGCCCAGCCTAACCTGGCAGAAATTGCCACGGGCTTTATTCCAACGGCCCTAACTGATGAGGCTTTGTATATCGGTATTGGAATTATCGGTGCAACGGTAATGCCACATAACCTTTACCTGCATTCGGCACTGGTACAAACACGAAAAATTGACCGCACGGATGCAGGCATTAAACAGGCGATTAAATTTAACCGGATTGATACCACCATCGCACTCAACCTTGCTTTTTTCGTAAATGCTGCCATCTTAATCCTGGCGGCCACGGTTTTTTATAAAACCGGTAATTCGCACGTAGCGGAAATAAAAGAAGCGCACCGGCTGTTACCTGGTTTCCTGGGTAACCTGGCCCCAACACTTTTTGCCATCGCTTTAATTGCCGCCGGGCAAAGTAGTACCATTACCGGCACCCTGGCCGGGCAAATCATTATGGAAGGTTATTTAAGTTTGCGGATTAACCCCTGGTTGCGCCGGCTGGTCACCCGATTAATTGCGATTATACCTGCCCTGGTGGTCATCATCATTTATGGAGAAGAAAAAGTAGATGCCCTGTTGGTACTGAGCCAGGTGGTATTAAGCCTGCAGTTAGGCTTTGCCATTATTCCCCTGATTCATTTTGTAAGCGACAAAAAAACAATGGGCAACTTTGTCATCCCCCCGCTTACCAAGGTAGCCGCCTGGGCCATTGCCAGCGTATTGGTTTTTCTCAATTTAAAAATGCTCATCAACGAAGCTTCCGGTGTTTTTGCACAGGAAGCGCTTTACCCTAAAGTCATACTGGTAATTCTTGGATTACTATTTCTTACTTTGTTGATGTATATCATTTGCTACCCGGTCATCAATAAAATGCGTACCACGGGATCAATACAAATCCATCCAGATATGAATGCTATGAACAACCTGGTAATCCCCAGCTTTAAAAATATCGCCATTGCCCTCGACTTTAGTGAAAACGACCAAAAGCTCTTGGCAGCTGGCATCGGGCAAGGGAATAGCAACACCAGTTACCTGTTGGTGCATGTGGTGGAAAGTGCATCCGCACGACTGCATGGAAAGGATAGCGATGACTACGAAACACGCAAGGACCAGGAAAGAATGGATTGGTATGTTGCCCAGTTACAACAGCGCGGCCTTACCGTTACAGGCCACCTTGGCTTTAAATTCAGGGCCAGGGAGATTGTACGAATTGTTAAGGAAAATAAGGCCGACATGCTGATTGCCGGAGCACACGGCCATACCGGTATAAAAGACCTGGTGTATGGCCAAACCATTGATACGGTGCGTCACGAATTAAAGATTCCTGTCCTGATTATTAATGTGTATGATTAAGCAGGCTACCTTAAAGGACATAATAGCCCGTGGCCGAAACTAGCGGTAACCTATGGTGCAGTAGTAACTTTAAAAAATTACTTATGAAATATTTTTCCAGCAGTATCCTTTTTTCGCTTTTAATAACTTTTAATTTATTCGGACAAGGAAGTGATGAATTACAGGTTATGCAAGTTTTAATAATTATAAATCAGCCATTCTCAATGACAAGGGAGAAGAAGCCCTTCAATATATCGACTCAAAAACAGTTCAGTATTATATCGGTATACTCGACCTGGTTAAAAATGGGGATAGTGTTACCATCAATTCACTATCGCTCATTGATAAAATCACTGTATTTTCCATCAGGCATCGGGCTACCAAAGAGGAGATTTTAAAAATGGATGGTAAGGGGGTATTCGTATACGCAAGTAAGAAAGGAATGGTTGGAAAAAATAGTGTAGCCAATAATTCGATTGGTGACGTCTCCGTTAATACTGCATTTGCAAAAGGCCAATTGCTTATTAACGGACAAAAGGCCCCATTATATTTTCGCTTTTACAAAGAAGTTAATGAGTGGAAATTAGATTTAACCTCGCTATTTCCTGTTTCAAATACGGCATTTAAAAAAATGGCAGAAGAAAGTGGAGAAAGTGACAATGACTACCTGTTTATGCTGCTGGAAATGCTTACTGGGAAAAAATCAGTAAGGGAAATTTGGGAGGTTATCAAATAAAAACGTAATAAAACAGTGCATTGGCAAACCCAGGTTAAAACATCACCACCTTCGCTCAAAATTTTTTACCAAACAATGGCGCTGGCTCAACCAGGTAAATGCTGTATTCCCCGTTCACCTTGTGCTTCCTGTATTCAAATGAGTACCTGTAGCCAATCATTGGCTGGTTGTTGAATCAACAGTTGCTATTCTGCCAGGTCCATTTCCACTATTTGTTTTTGTGCCACCACAATTTCCCGGCTGATTTTTTCATCCCATGCTGCCTGCCTGTTTTCCATCCTGCTGTGGCTCGTCTCCAGGTCGTATTGATGCTGCACCTTACTCAATTCGTAGGCCGATGCCTGGTAAATTTTTTCGATAACAGCGGCGTAATTACTTCCAGTGAGCAAAGCCTTGCGCAACTGCTGTATAAATAACAACGTGTGCAGGTAGGTGATATCAAAATGCTTTTGTTCGTGATTTAAAATGTAGGGGGTTTTATTGGCCGGTTTTACCCAGCTGTTCTTTTTCGAAAAACTACAGTTTACATTGATCACCAACTCCGCCTTGCTTTTGAAACTACGAAACTCCAGGCCGATGCCAAACCCTGCACTGGTTAAAGCCGCTGCATCACTGGTGGATAAGGGCTTACCCTGGAATTCCTGCCAGCTAAGCAGTTGGCCGGCACGGTAATAAATAATTCCCGGCGCCGCACTATTGTCATCCACATAGTTCACCGTAACCGTCATTTGTTGAGCCTTTGTATTTAACACAACGGTTAACAAGAGCGTAAGCAAAAAGATACTTTTCTTCATGATATAAATAGGGAAACTGTCCTGCAACAATCAGGCGCAGTTATGCTAAGGCAGAAAAAATTGGAGGCACATTAACAGGAACCGTATTACCAGTACACAAAACCGGCCTGCCTGCTCACTTAACAGGGTAACTATCTGCCAACGATTTCCTTGTCGCCGGCCGCGTTGCATTGCTGTATCGATCAGGTTTCAACGTAATTTAAATCCTTTCCAAAGGTTTCCTCCGTAAAAAAGGCTGCGGTAATACTGATCACCATAACTATTGCCCCGGTAATCCAACCTGCGGTAATGTAATCGCCGGTTATTGATTGCAGCCCTTTAAATAATAACAACATCAGTGGCAGGGCGCCGCGAACCATATTGGGCACCGTAGTAGCAGCCGTAGCCCTCAAATTGGTACCGAATTGCTCAGCGGCCATAGTAACAAATATTGCCCAGAAGCCCGTGCTAAAACCAAGGGCAGCGCAAATAACATACATACCCGCTGCAGTTCCCTGGTGCTGGTTGTAGAAAAATAGGATTGAAATTACGGTGAAGAGATAGAAGATATACAGCGCTTTCTTCCTGCTACCCAACCAATGACTTACCACGCCCACCACTACATCGGCCACAGCGATGGATACGTATGCATACATAGTAGATTTTTTAGGCAACACCTCCTCCGAAAAACCGAAGGCGACGCCAAAATCATTGGAGAAAGCTACCAGTATCCCAATCACATACCAGGTGGGTAACCCAATCAGGATCGCCAGCAGGTATTTTTTAAACCGCCTGGCATTGGTGAAGAACATAAAAAAGTTACCACGCTGCACCTGCTGCTGTTTTAGTTGATTGAAGATGGTACTTTCAAAAACAGCAATGCGCAACAACAACAGGCAAAACCCCAATCCGCCACCTATAAAATAACAGATTCGCCAATGAAATTTTTCTGATATAAAGTAGGCCACCACTGCACCGGTTAAACCAATACCCGCCACCAGCGAAGTACTCAACCCCCGCTTTTCTTTGCTTACCAGTTCCGATACCAGGGTGATGCCGGCTCCCAATTCGCCCGCTAACCCAATACCGGCAAAGAACCGTGTGATGGCATATTGGTTCGGTGTTTGAACAAACCCATTCACAATATTGGCAACAGAATATAAAACGATGGACCCAAACAGAACACTGAGCCTTCCTTTTTTATCCCCCATCACCCCCCAGATGATACCGCCAATAAGCAGGCCGATCATTTGAATACTGATAATAAATTCTCCCTCGGTTTTAATACCAGCGGCACTAAGGCCCAGGTCTTTTAAACTTTCTACCCTAACAATCTGGAAAAGGAGGAGATCGTAAATATCTACGAAGTATCCGAGTGCGGCTACCAATACGGTAATATTGAATATTGCATCCGTTTGTTGGCTTTTCATAAATAGCTAAGCAGGAATATCCCGTGACGGATTCGTTTTTTTTCCGAAGAATAATTTGATAAAGATGGGGGCGGTAGTAATTAATACAATCCCAATAACAATTACTTCCAGGTGTTCCTTTAAATCAAAATTGAACCACCTTAGAAAGAGGATCTGCAGGTAATGGCCGGCAAATAACATGGAAAATACCCAGGCAATACAGCCAATGATATTATAAAAGCTAAATTTCTTCGGGTCCATCGACACAATACCTGCTACAATGGGGGCAAACGTGCGAACAATGGGTAAAAACCTGGCCATGATAATAGCACCTCCCCCATGTTTGTCGTAAAATTCTTTTGCCTGCAGCAGGTATTTCTTTTTAAAGAGGAAAGTATCTTTTCGTTCAAATAAAAACGGCCCGCTTTTTCTACCAAACCAGTAGCCCACATAGTTACCCAAAATACCTGCCAGGGAGATAACGATGCCTAGTATCACCAGATGAAGGAAGGAGTTGTTTAAGTCGATCCCCAGCGCGGTTTTTACCAGGCTGTCGCTAAAAATACCGGTAACAAACAACAGGGAATCGCCCGGCAAAAAGAAACCGGCAAACAAACCGGTTTCGGCAAAAACGGCAAAAACAATAAACCATAGCCCCCCATTATCAATATACCATTGAGGTTGTAATAATTGTGTCCAGTGAAATAACAAGTTAATATCCGGCATTTTATATAGTCGTCTAAAAATGAATGTTTACTACATGCATGATTTCAAAAAGCAATTCAACTTTGACTACACTGCGAAAAGCGCCGGTGTTGTTTGCGTTGGTAGCTGAAAAGCAATCCTGCCATTTTTTATCTGGCGGTGAAATTAACTCTTTTCTCCGTCTCCCAGTTCACCCTCCCATTTACTTACTACTGCGGTGGCAATGCTGTTGCCCACTACATTGGTAGCGCTTCTGCCCATATCCAGCAGGGGATCAATGCCCAGCAATAGGGCAATACCCGCTTCAGGTATATTAAAAGTGGCCAGGGTACCGGCAATTACCACCAGTGATGCCCTCGGTACGCCGGCAATTCCCTTACTGGTAAGCATCAGTACCAGCAACATGGTTAGCTGGGTTCCCAACGGTATATCCATGCCATAGCTCTGCGCAATAAACAGCGAGGCAAAGGTCATGTACATCATACTCCCGTCCAGGTTAAAGGAATAACCAAGGGGCAATACAAAACTTACAATTTTATCTTTGCACCCAAAGCGTTCGAGTTCGAGCATGGTTTTAGGAAAGGCGGCTTCGCTGCTAGAGGTACTAAAGGCCAGCAGGATGGGTTCCTTCATCCTCCGGATAAGGATAAATACCCGCCTGCCTACAAAGGCGGCACCCGCTAAAATCAACACCATCCACAATACCAACAATCCGAAGTAAAACTCACCTACAAAAATGGAATAAGTGGTTAATATCCCCAGGCCCTGTTTGGCAATAATGGCCGACATGGCGCCAAAAACTGCCAGCGGTGCAAAATTCATTACATAGCCGGTAACCTTTAAAATAATATGTGCCATCACATCCAACGCATGCACCACCGGCTTTGCAAAATCTCCGATGGCCGCTGCGGCTACTCCAAAGAATAAGGCAAAAACCACAATCTGCAGAATTTCATTTTTTGCCATAGCGTCAATCACGCTTGCAGGAAATACATGATAAAAGAAATCCTTCATGGTAAGGGCCGCTTTGTCAATGCCGGTACTGGCGGTACTATCGGGAAGGGTTAGTTGCATGGCGATACCCGGCTTAAAGATGTTTACCAGTATCATCCCCAACAACAAACTCATCATTGAGGCGCTTATAAACCATAACAGTGTTTTTCCACCAATCCGGCCCACCGCCCTGATATCGCCCAACTTGGCAACCCCTACCACCAGCGTGGTAAATACCAGCGGTGCCACAATCATTTTAATCAACCGGAGAAAGATATCTGCCAAAATAGTAAACCAATCCAGCTTACTATCCCGCTCTTTCAGGTTGTCGTTTTTTTGAATGGCAATGAGCATGCGCTGCTGTTGCAATGCTTTATAAACAACATTACCGGTATCTGTTAAGGCTGCCAGTTGGCCATTCACGGCGCTAAGGGAATCAGTATATAATTTTATCAGTGCGAAAGAACGGCTTTCATCCGCGCTGCCCAATAAACCTGCGGCAGCAAGGTTTTTTTGATACTGAACATTTTCTTTCACGCCCATTAAACGGTAATAGGCAGCGCTGTCTTTTACCGCTTCAAATACCTTCATTTTCGACTGCAGGTGTTTTGCCTGTATTTCAGCATTGGCAATCTTTGCATTCTCTCCTCCAACATAAGTTTTATTTAGAATAAAACCGGCAATGATGCCCGCCACCAGGGCAATACCAATGTACAGGGTGAGCCGGTTCGACTTAGTTGGTTTTATCTCCATGTGTAACTGTTAGGTTCGCAATATAATATTTAATACTTGTTATACGCCTGCCACTATAAAAAAATCCCCGTGCTTATTGAATTCACGATTTATTGCTTATTTTTCCGCCTTATTGATTATTAAACCCAACTACACTATGAGTTTATTTGTAAGAAAGCCAATGTCGGTATTAATGAATGAGGCGGAGGAAACGGGGAGTCACACATTAAAAAGAACATTGGGCTCGCGATCACTGGTAGCGTTGGGAATTGGCGCTATTATCGGGGCGGGGCTTTTTTCTATTACTGGCCTGGCGGCAGCAAATAATGCTGGTCCGGCCATTACTATTTCATTTATAGTGGCTGCCATGGGATGCGCCTTTGCTGGTCTTTGTTATGCAGAATTTGCCTCCATGATCCCCGTGGCCGGAAGCGCTTACACTTACTCTTATGCAACGATGGGTGAATTTATCGCCTGGATCATTGGTTGGGACCTGGTGCTGGAATACGCGGTGGGCGCGGCAACCGTGGGCATTAGCTGGAGCCGTTACCTGGTAAAATTCCTGGAAGGCTTTGATATTATACTTCCCCATTCTTTAACTGTTGGCCCCTGGGATGGCGGTGTTATTAACCTGCCTGCTGTTTTTATTATCGTGTTAATGAGTTCCCTATTGATAAAAGGCACCAAGGAAAGTGCTACGGTTAATGCCGTGATCGTTGCCCTGAAAGTAACGGTGGTGCTGGTTTTTATAATCCTGGGATGGAGGTACATCAACCAGGCCAACTATACCCCTTACATTCCGGACAACACCGGCACATTTGGCGACTTTGGTTTTAGCGGTATCATCCGCGCCGCGGCGATTGTATTTTTTGCGTACATCGGTTTTGACGCGGTAAGTACCGCGGCACAGGAAGCAAAAAATCCGAAGAAAGATATGCCGATTGGTATACTGGGTTCCCTTGCCATTTGTACCGTACTGTATATTTTATTTGCACACGTTATGACCGGTGTTACCAGCTATACCAGTTTTGCAGGTAAAGATGGTATTGCACCGGTGGCCATTGCCATCGAGCACATGGGTACGCCCGATGCTGCTGGCGTTATACAGCCGGATTATCCATGGCTTAATAAAGCCATCGTGGTAGCTATCCTGGCAGGGTATGCGTCGGTGATACTGGTGATGATGATGGGGCAAACGAGGGTATTCTTCAGTATGAGTAAAGACGGGCTGATACCCAAAGTTTTTTCCCGCATTAATCCTACCACCCAAACCCCCATCAAAAGCAATTTGCTGTTTATGCTTTTTGTTAGCCTGTTTGCTGCGTTTGTACCTGCCCGTGTGGTGGGTGAAATGACCAGCATTGGTACCCTGTTTGCGTTCATACTGGTTTGCGTGGGCGTTTGGGTAATGCGGGTGAAAATGCCCGACCTAAAACGGTCTTTCAAAACCCCCCTGGTACCACTTGTACCCATACTTGGCATTTCAACCTGTTTGTTCATGATGGTGTTTTTACCAATGGACACCTGGATAAGACTAATTGTATGGATGCTGATTGGTATGGATATTTACCTGGTATATGGCGCCAAACACAGTGTGCTGGGTGGTGGCGAGGAAAACAGGAAGGGCATGAAGATTGCCCGGTGGGTTGGCCTTGCGCTCTCGCTTATGCTCGTAGTTGCCGGTTTCCTGCACCAATACACGGTAAGTTTTGAAACCGACCGCACCCTGCTATATATATCCATTATTTTTGCCTTGGTACACCTGGTGGTATTTGGCCGCAAACTGCTGACTAGCGCGGATAGCAACTAATTTTTTCATAGCTGAAATAGCACAGGGGCCCGGTAGTAACCAGGCCCCTGTATTTTTTTTATAGGGTGGGCCAGCAATAATATACTTCTTTGCCATCACTGCAAAAAAGTAAGAAGAAGATCAAGCTTGCCACACTGCGTTTGGCCGACAGGGCTGCAAAAAAAGTTACAAAAATGATAGCATGTTTAAAATGAAATTAAGTTCCTTCAACTGAATATTTACAGTTAAAGGGGGCTTCTTACTAGCCAATAATAAAGCCGGGCTTCAGTAACCTATTTCCCTTAATCCAATGCCGCTTATTGTTTGTTTTATTGACCCTCCTTAGTCGGCTTATCAACGCCAACCTTTAAATTTTATAATCCTGACTGACTGAGTAAAGCAGACAGGGCAGTCTTCCGTCCTTTGTCTGCCCTTTATCTACAACCAGGAAATGGTGTAGCTATTTATACCGGCGCATTAATTCACTAATCATTTTTAAAAAGGATAACGGGGCATTTGCCGAATCTATTTAATTATTTTATGCAAATGCCTACGCTATGGGTCAGGAAACAAGATTATCCTGGTACAAGCTGTTATTGCATCCTGTTTAAAAACCGCCACCCATTTGCCCAGGTTACCTCAGGGTTGGTGAACAACGGGAGCTAAACTTAAAGGTTGGAGACCTTAAGGGTTGGAGACCTTAAGGATTGGAGACCTTAAGGGTTAGAGACCTTAAAGGTTGGAGACCTTAAGGGTTGGAGACCTTGAGGGTTGGAGACCGAAAGGGTTAGAGACCATAAAGGTTGGAGACCCTAAAGGTTGGAGACCTTAAGGGTTAGAGACCTTAAGGGTTGGAGACCTTAAGGGTTGGAGACCTTAAAGGTTAGCTCCCCCGTTAATACCAATCAACTGAAAACTAAACTGACAGGCCTGTTAACTTTTTTCCTCCCAGATAGCCATAAGGTGCACCAGGGTTTCGGCAGCCGAGGCCATGTCTTTGGTACCCACCCATTCGAGCTTGCTATGAATATTTTGCATGCCGGTAAATATATTCGGACAAGGCATACCGATATAACTCAGCCTACTGCCATCTGTGCCGCCACGGATACTTTCCTTTTTTACGGTTAGCCCGGCCCGTTGTATGGCCTCCTCTGCATACGCCACCACCTGCGGATGTTTGTCCAGCACTGCTTTCATGTTGCGGTATTGTTCCTGCACCTGGTAGTGCATGGAGGCGCCGGGAAACTGCTGAACAACCACTGAGGCAAGGGCCTTTAATCTTTCGTGGTGTTGCTGTAGTCCTTCAAGCGTAAAATCACGAACAATAAACTGTATCGTTGCCTTTTCTGCAATACCGTTTACCGCTACCGGGTGTACAAAGCCCTGTCTGCCCTCGGTGGTTTCGGGGCTCCATTCGTTCTTTGGCAAGGCATCCAATACGGCACCGGCTACTTTCAACGCATTTACCAGTTTACCCTTCGCATAGCCAGGATGTACAATCACCCCTTCAATGGTAATGGTAGCGGCATCGGCGCTAAAGGTTTCATCTTCCAGGCTGCCTGCTTCTCCCCCATCAAGGGTATAACCGTAAGCAGCACCCAGTTGTTGCATATCTATCTTCGCCGTACCCTTACCCACTTCCTCATCTGGCGTAAACAAAATTTTGATGGTGCCATGTTGTACAGCAGGATGCTGCACCAGGTACAGCGCCGCTTCCATGATGACAGCCACCCCACTTTTGTCATCCGCCCCCAGCAGGGTAGTGCCACTGGCGGTAATTATGCCATGGTTAAGGTGTTGCAACAGGCAAGGTGAATCCGCCGCCCGCAACACCTGGCTGGGGTCATCCGGTAACACAATATCCTTACCATCGTAGTAACGGTGATGTATAGGGGCTACATGGGTACCACTGCAATCGGGTGCCGTATCCACATGGCTGCAAAAACAAATCACCGGTATGTTTTTCTTAGGGCTGTTACAAGGGATGGTCGCATATACATAACCGTAAGCATCCGTAACCACCTCCGTAATTCCCATTCCCCGCAACTCGGTGGCCAGCAACTTACTAAGGTCTTTCTGTTTTTCCGTGGTGGGATGCGCATTGGATAGCGGGTCGCTCTGCGTATCAATACGTACATAGCGCATCAGTCGCTCCGCCATATTATCCGGACTAATTTTATACATCGTAAATTTTTTATGGTTGATAATCGAAGTGTAGTATTAGCCGCTACCGGCGACTGGCTACAAAAAAAGCAGTCTGCCCAACGCAGAACTGCTATTCTATTATATTACCTGGTTTGCGAACGCTGTAGGCAAACGGCCGTCACTGTTTAAACAATCTCCACCAATTCAATATCAAAAACCAATTCCTGGCCGGCTAAAAAATGGTTGGCGTCCAGCACGATCACGTTTTCCTTTACTTCTACCACTACCACCGGAACGGGCTGCCCCTCCTGGTTGCTAAGTGTCAGCGACATGCCGGGCTCCAGTTTCATATCTTCCGGAACATTCTCTTTTGGAAATTCAATGATGGCATCGGGCGATTTCTCACCATACCCGTCTTCCGGTAAAATGTTGATGGTCTTTTTTTCACCGATGGCCATACCGGGCATTGCCGCATCAAATCCTTTTATCATCATGCCTGCACCCACTGTAAATTCAAGCGGTTCCCTGCCAACAGAAGAATCAAACTGTTCGCCATTGGTCAGCTTACCTGTGTAGTGTACCTTTACAACATCACCTTCTTTTACTTGTCCCATTGTTAAAATTTTTGCGATCCTCCCGTCAACCCGTTTGGCCGGTAGTGTGAGGGGAATACCAACGTTTAAAAATTAGGTTACCAGCTGATGTTTCCAAATCAGCATCGTTGCGTCGCACTCTTGTACTTTCCCAGCTTTATTATACAATAAATAGGAGCCCGTGTTAAGAAATGAAACGAAATTGAGGAGCAATTTAAAGCTTATAAAGCGATTACCCAATCAAACAAGGCGTTTTTTACAAATAAAACCTGTTAACAAAAAAGTAAAAAATGCTCCCTCACCCGCCTGCCTGCCCATCAACACCGATAAAGCGATCCTTTTGAACCCATCAGCCGGTAAAATGCTAACGGCATTTAAAAAACTTTAAAGAACTTTGCCGCATGAAACAATTAATTATTACAGTGACCGTGTTGCTGTTTTTTGCATTAACGGGTGGTTGGCAGGCTCCGCTACAGGCGCAGGTAATTACCGGGGCGGAACGAATGGAAGTGTACCTACCCCTGTTAAAAGGTAAAAAGATAGCTGTTTTTGCCAACCAGACAAGTATGGTAAAAGATAGCCACCTGGTGGATACCCTGGTAAAACGGGGCGTTCAAATTGTGAAAATTTTTGGGCCCGAACATGGCTTCAGGGGCGATGCGGATGCCGGCGAAAAAGTGGGGGATGCCAAAGACAGGAAAACCGGCATACCCGTTATCAGCCTCTATGGCGCACATAAAAAACCAACAACAGACGACTTTAAGGGTGTAGATATTTTGATATTTGATATCCAGGATGTTGGCGTTCGATTTTACACCTTTATTTCTTCGCTGGAATATTACCTGGAAGCGGCTATTGAAAATCACAAGCCGCTGATTATTCTCGACCGGCCCAATCCCAATGGCTTTTATGTAGATGGCCCGGTGCTTGACCCAAAATTTAAAAGCTTTGTGGGCATGCAACCCATCCCCATTGTACATGGCATGACGATTGGAGAGTACGCGTTGATGTTAACCGGTGAAAACTGGTTGTCGGCCAAAGCCAATAACATTAACAAGTACAACAAAACCACCCAACCCACTGCGGATACACCCTTTCACGTACAAGTAATTAAATGCAAGGGGTACGATCATAGCACTAAATACCTGTTGCCGGTAAATCCTTCGCCCAACCTGAAAGCCATGCAGGCCATTTACCTGTATCCGTCTACTTGTTTTTTTGAGGGCACCGTGTTAAGTGAGGGCCGGGGTACCGAAGCGCCTTTCCAAATTTTTGGCCATCCTACTTTACCCGCTACCCTTTATGCTTTTACACCCAAGCCCAATGCCGGCGCAAAAAGCAGTAAATGCTTTTACCAGCAATGCTATGGCTGGTTTATTTCAGGTAGTAATGAGGACATACTAAAGCAATTGAATAGTTCCATTCAGTTAAAATACCTGTTGGACGCCTACCGGTTGTTTCCGGGGAAAGACAGCTTCTTTCTCAAAAACAATTTTATAAACAAACTGGCAGGCAACGACCAACTGATACAACAGGTTAAGCAGGGTAAAACGGAAGCGGAAATCAGGAAAAGTTGGGAACCGGCCCTGGGCAAATTTAAAGCCACGAGAAAAAAATACCTGTTGTATAAAGATGTTGACTTGCCTTTCACCCGGAAAACCAATGGCAGTAAATAATAATACCCGCAATGATTGAACAGAAGATAAGATCAAACCAATCCTCCACCACGGCCACATTTCCGGTGGAAAAGAAAGAAGGCCTCCGTATCATCTTTATGGGTACGCCGGAATTTGCCGTGGCTTCTTTACACCAGCTTGCAACAGCGGGTTACCATATTGTGGCAGTGGTTACCGCCCCCGATAAAGCCGGGGGTAGGGGTATGCAATTGCAGCAAAGTGCGGTTAAAAAATACGCGGTGGAAAAAGGGTTGTCCGTACTGCAACCCGAAAAACTAAAGGACCCTGCCTTTTTGGAGCAATTAAAAAACTTACAGGCCGATCTGCAAATTGTGGTGGCCTTTCGTATGCTGCCTGAGGTGGTATGGCAAATGCCCCCCATGGGCACCGTTAACCTGCATGGTTCACTGTTGCCGCAATACCGGGGTGCCGCCCCTATTAATTGGGCTATTATTAACGGCGAAAAAACGACCGGGGTTACCACCTTTAAACTGAAACACGCCATTGATACCGGCGATATATTACTCGCTGCAACCATACCTATTGGTGAAGCGGAAACGGCGGGAGAATTGCACGACAGGATGATGGCCACCGGCGCTGAAATATTACTACAAACAGTACAGGGGCTCGCCGCTGGTAATTTGGAAGAAAAGCCACAGGCCACTTCGGGCGAATTAATAACCGTCGAATTAAAATACGCCCCAAAGCTATTTACGGAAACCTGCCAGGTAAACTGGCATAAACCCGTAGCCGAAGTGTTTAACCTGGTGCGGGGCCTTTCGCCCTACCCTGCCGCCTTTACATTTATGGATGGTAAAAAATTAAAAATATATGCTTCCAAAAAAATAATGCCTTCGGCGGCAGACAACCTACTTCCGCAGCAGGTACCGGGAACGATGGCCACCGATCAAAAAACTTTTTTACAGTTTGCCTGTTTGGATGGCCAGCTCTCCATTACCGAATTACAGCTGGAAGGAAAAAAGAGAATGACCATTGCTGATTTTTTAAGAGGGTACCGCTGGCAACAGGTGCAATAATGGTGCGGCGTATTTTATGACAGGATTATTTCAGCACAGCGATCAGTATGTTGGAAACCGCCAACATCGCGCCAGGGATTGCAGTGGAAAGCGCGCCGACACGAGGTATGAGTGGCGGGGACTTGCAACGGAAAGCCCGCCCGGGCGCCCAAAAAAAATTGATACACGGGATGAAAATTAGGGTCCGTGATTTGAAACTTGTGACCCCTTATTCGAAACTACCTACCGCAATATTCATTACGCATTACTGATTATTCATTATTTTGCAACCATGTTAACCATCAGCTACCGCGGACAACAAATGCCGCCCTCTCCCATCCGGAAATTAGTACCCTATGCAGAGGCGGCTAAAAAAAAAGGGACAAAAGTATTCCATCTTAACATCGGGCAACCTGATATCGCCACGCCCGAACCCATACTGGATGCCGTACGCAACAGCGATTTTAAAGTGTTGGAATATAGCCATAGTGCGGGTAACGAGAGCTACCGAAAAAAGCTGGTGGAGTATTATTCGCGGGTAGGCATTAGCGTTACTGCTGAACAAATCATCATAACAACGGGGGGCAGTGAGGCCATCCTTTTTGGATTTATGGCCTGTATGGATTTCGGTGATGAGGTAATTATCCCTGAACCTTTTTACGCCAATTATAATGGTTTTGCCGTGGAAGCAGGGGTAACCGTGGTGCCTGTTTTTTCTTCCATTGATACCGGCTTTGCCCTGCCCCCGATTGAGGAATTTGAAAAAATGATAACGCCAAAAACAAAGGCCATCGTTATTTGCAATCCCAATAACCCCACCGGGTACCTTTACAGCGCCGATGAAATGAATGTGCTAAAACAACTGGTACTAAAACACCAGCTCTACCTGTTTGCCGATGAAGCTTACCGCGAATTTTGCTACGAAGGCACCCATACCAGCGCCCTGCACCTGGAAGGAGCCGATGATAATATTGTGTTGATGGATACCATTAGCAAACGCTACAGCGCCTGCGGTGGCCGGATAGGTGCCCTGGTAACAAGGAACAGTAACCTTTTGGCGGCGGTAATGAAATTTGCACAGGCAAGGTTAAGTCCACCCAGCTTTGCGCAAATTTTAGGTGAAGCTGCCGTAGACCTGCCGGCCAATTATTTTGATACCACCAAGGCGGAGTATAAAAAAAGAAGGGATACCATTGTTAAGCGGCTGAATAATATTCCCGGAGTTTACTGCCCAAACCCCGGCGGCGCTTTTTACGCCATGGCCCAATTACCCGTGGATGATGCAGATACTTTTTGCCAATGGCTGCTGGAATCTTTTACCCACCAGGGGCAAACCCTGATGCTGGCACCGGCCAGCGGCTTTTATGGAACACCCGGACTGGGTAAACAGGAAGTAAGGCTGGCCTACGTGCTCAACACCCAGTCGATCAACCTGGCAATGGACTGCCTGGAAAAAGCGCTGGAAGTGTACCCCGGAAGATTAAAAAGTAACTAAAGAAGCAACCAATTGAAGGTTAACCATCAACTGTTTAGCGTATGGCTGCCGAAGCCAATAAATACCCCGTTTTCCCTGGTTTAATTCTCCTTCGTAGCTAAAAGGAAGCCACTCCCCCCTCACCCTTAACGAGCGGCGGCGGAAAGTTTAGTCGCCCTCGCCGGCGTATTGAGTAACGACTAAATA
>JBBQOJ010000010.1:0-15907 GCA_038330815.1 Chitinophagales bacterium
CAAAGACCGGCTTCGAAGCAACATATACGCCTACTCTCACCGAGAAAGTTGTAATCCGTTGCAATTGATATGTTTTCACCACATTTACATTACTCGCCTGAATAGTATCTACCAGTCTTTCAAGGTCAGGGGCTTCTATTACCAGGTTATAGGTACCTGTTCCTTCAAGGTCCTTTACCATGAATTTACCATCTGCATCGCCTTTATTTAAAACGCCATTGATGAACACATTTGCATTTGGCACCGGCTTCTGAGTGGGGTCCAAAATAGTACCAGTAATGCTGATGAGTTTGGTGAGTACCACCTTAATGGTTTGGTCGGCTACCGTGGTACTAAACGCTTCTGTATAGGTTTTAAATCCACCTAATTCAATGGTAAGTTCGAAATTGGGATTGGCTTTTATCTGCCCTTTAAAGGTACCGGTAGCGTCCAGTTGTAAAGGATCGTCATTTAGTTTGGCAATGGCATTTGGTAAAGCCGTACCATCTGCGGCGGCAACGGTTAAAATAAAATTCGTCTTCAGTTCCTGTGCTCTGGTAAAGAGGGTTACATGCTGCACAATATCATCCTCCAGCGCATTAATCTGTATTTCTCTTGGTTCAAATCCTGTTGCAGCAATTTTTAATAACAGGAAGCTGTTTGGCTGTACCGATTTTTTGAAATGAGCCGTATCATCCAATACCAGTTTTTCATCATTCAATAAAACAGAAGCGGTTTTTACAGGCACATTATTTACATCCGTTACCTGTCCTGCCAGTAAGACAGTTTTAAGTACACCCAATACAAACTGGGTGCCACCACTACCTGCACAGCAGCGGTAAGGGAGGGAAAGATCTGTAATTACGGTTCCAAATTCGTCGAACACAACTATAAACGTTCCTCCCTTATTCACCCCGGCCCTGTGCTCCACCCCGGGGTTATTACCAATATATTGTTGCAGGAAATTGTTTACGCCAACCTGCTCCTCCCGCCTGGTTCTTTCATCATCTATTGCAGGAATTTTTTCAAAATCACATTCAAATAAAATCCGGTCCAGGTAATCAAGCAACTCTCCTTTGACGATATTACTATCCGACTTAAGGATCGCATCTGACAAATTTTTTGCAAAAAATACAAAACCCTTTGTTTCGTTTTCAAGTGTGGTAAGTTTGGCCTGGTAGTCTGCAATCTTAAAATTATCAAAAGGTGTATCCAACACTTTATTAAATGCATTGATAGCAGTAATGATCCTCGTAATGAAAGGAGCGGCAGGGGTTGTTTTGGTATTGATGATACCAATAGTACCCACGCCGGCAATCAGGTTGCCAATATCAAAAGCGGTAGCCTTTGGTCCAAATTTAGTATGGTAAAAGGCCATTGAATCCGTAACACCAAAATCAACTACTTTAATTTCATTTTTTATACCAAAAAAACCAGCAGCAGGTTGCTTGGCCAGTTTCATTGTCATCAAAACTGGCTGGTCAGTTTGCAAAAGCGCGGCGGCCGCAGTTACCTGTGGCGTCGCTGCTTTTAACGTGTCCGTTGCAATACCAGTGGCTGTTCGCTGAGGTTTTGAAGTAATTTTTGTAAGCCGTATGTTATTAAAATAATTCAATTCTGTTGTTAACAAACTCCTGACCTCTTCTTTTACGACATTGTGCAAACTTTCGAGGTCATTAAATAGAATGTGTTTGTCTTTGATTAGCATTACCGTCGCTTTATTAAGCCTTACCAATTGCAGGTCGAATGACAGGTTGTAATTTTTTATGAATTGCTGCACTGTGCTAAATACATCGGTATAAGTGGCGCCGATATGGCCCTCCAATCTATAAAAATCCTTGTCTTCATGGTTGTATGATAAGGGGGCAAGCAACTGCTCATCTCCTTTAATGTTCCTGTTATTTTTAAATTTATCCCTATCACTTGTATTCGCATTGTCGAAATAGTTTAACACCCGGCTGAGTTTATTTTGGCGGTGCCATAAAGGGTTCCATACGGATAACACCTGTGGCCTTCCATCCTTTCCCGTTTGATAATAAAATGGAATGGCCCTGCACGAAAATGGCCTGGCAACCTCTATACTCGGCGTGATGCGTATATCATTTACATTTAGTAAGGTGGTAAAGTCCCGGGTGAGACTGATTAACCTTTTATACAAAAGTGTTACCTCCTTCCAGGTTTCCTGTTGTTGTTCAACATTCCTGGAAGACAGGAAACCATGGCGGTAGGGAACAGGAGGATAAATAGTTGAATTAGCTACCGCGCCGTTTGCCGGGATACTGCCAAGACGCAGGTGATGCGGAAAAGCAGCACTATCCGGCATCTCGAAGGAATGATAGTCGAATACCGCATCCTGTAATTCCCGGTAAGCAGCACAAAAATCCCTTGCGAAATCATATACATAGGTAAAGTATTCATTTCTTCGCACTGCATTTTTTACGCCAAGCAGCTCGTCAATTTTTTCTTTAAATTCCGCTAAGGGGCGGGCTACAAAATTATCCTTCAAAATAGTTTTAAGACAAGCGTCTGCAGCAGGGTATTTTGTTTCTTTTAATTCGACCGATAATTCACGCAGTACATCCTTATACACGCCCGCTATATCCCGCTTGGAAGCGGTTTCGGAAACACTGCCAAAATCGGGCCTTGCCATTGGAATATCAGGTAAATGGTAAGCAGGATTTACCAGGGGATCAGGATCGGCTCCGGTAACCAGTGGCGGTGCAAATTTGTTTTCGTTTTGTAACAACCTGTCAGCATCATCCTGATGTATCAGCAGGGGCGCTACCGCATACGTCCATTGCCTGCCCAGTTCCATACAGCTATCCGCCTCACAGCTTTTTAGTTCCTTTACCTGTATCTGTAAAAAAAGAACGATCACATGATCATTCAAATCCTGAGGGCTTAGTTTAGCAACATTTGCCGGATCAATATCGTCGGCCACTGCTGTTTCAACCAGTTGCCAAACTTCCTTGAGGCCATCAAAAAGTTCATACTTATCAAATGTGTTTACCAGGTCATTTTTATATGGAAACAAGAGGAACTTTGGTTCAAATTTGCGCTTTTTATTATAGGCGATAAAGCGTTTACCTTTGGCGTCTGTTTGAGAATTCACGCTTTCCGGTATCAACAGGTAACCGGCACTTGAAACGCCCACCCCTTCCGTAATGGCAATACTCCCACCACTATCGCGGCGAATTTCCAAACCGCTAACAATTCCATTGCCGAGCAGGTGGTTACGGGTGAGCCTTCCCTGTTCTTCGAGGTAAGCCACTATCTGGTTCAGGTGTGCGTTGCTCAGCACCTGGTTCGCTTCAAAATTTGGCAATATGTTTTGCATGGCACTATTTTTTGAATGGTCAATAGGTAATGGTCAATGGTGAATCAATGTCACTTGCCTGATGGTCACAGCGGCGGTTGCATACTGCCGCTAAGCCTGTGATTGCGGTTAGTGTCTTCACCAACCGCTTAAATAAAAAACCTTCCATGGTGAATAATCATTGGTTCAACAGCTACCTATACCCTACTATTTAATTGCGGTAACAAAGTGTAACAGACCTCCTGATTACATCAAAATCATACATCAAAAACCACCCGCCCAGGCGGCGAACCAGGCATTTCATTACACTACCCGGGATCTTCATAACTTGTTGGCTTAAACTCCCCTAAAAAAGTACTGCCCAGGAATACCCTGGTATCATTCGTTTCATCTTTATCTACACAATCATGCAGGGTGGCAACAGGGAAATCTGTGCGTAAGATCTCCAGGGCTGTAATGATATTTTTTAAGGCGTCCGAATAATTGTCCTGCACTTGCTGAGACGGGTTTGGCAAAGCGGCGGCAAATTGTGCTTTTGCATTTACCCAAGCCGAATAGGCCTCTTCGAAATCCTTCATTTCAACTTTATCTACCCAGCAAATTTTAAGAAAGACATGTGCCGGCGCTTCGCTGCGAAACAATGACTCCATATAATTCCTGAAATGCATATTCTCAAAACGTTTCAGCCAGTAGGGCAATACAATGGATACTTTACAGTAATAGGGATCTTCGTCGCCGCAGTGGTCGCAATTAGTATCAAGGCATACACTCAACAGCACATCACCTTCCTTTGATGGACGCATCAACAAATGTTCCAACAGGTAAAATCCTCCCTCATCATCACCCGGTAAATTATGCAATGGCCTGGTTACAGTTACCGCCATACCCAATAAGCTACGCATGCGCTTTGCATAACCAGCCTGGTTATCCGTAGCCAAAGGATCGGCCACCGGCATTGCATAATTATACCCTGTACCGCGGCCGCTGCTTAAGGCGGGATAATTTTTTAATAATGCAATTTTATCATCTATTAACTTCTTTGAAACTGCATCATCACTTAACACCATTTCATCGGGCAACGCATACATATTGATCGAATAATCATTGAACGATTCTGCAAATCTTGCTATCAAATGATCGAGCAAACGGTTGCGCCTGTCCATAAATAGTTCCCGGCTTTCCATCAGTTGTTGCAGGCCTTTATTGGTGATGAGGAAGCTGGCATCATTGAATAGTTGATCGTCTTTTTTGTAATGATCGAAGTACTGCGCTACATACGTGTTATCTACCTCCTTCTTCCAGCTCAACAGGTCTTTAACGTATTGTAACTGGCCAAAATAGTTTGCTATCAGCTGATCAAAAAAAGTAAGGTAGGCCTCCAGTTGTTGCACCTGTGCCTTACGCTTAACACTTACATTATCAGCAAGATCTTTTTCCCCCAAGCCATACACCCGTGGAAATTCGTTGAGGAGGGTATAATGCTTCGACAGGCTCCTGTATTTACCCGTTGGTATGGGCAGGTCGTTTTCAGGCTTTTTATACTTCAGGTGATTCTGCAGGGTTTGTATCAATCTTAGTTTATTAACCGACTCTGCAAATTTTGCATTGAGTGGCAGCCCGTTTTTAAAGAACAGGAGCTTACATCTTTCCCTGCTGAGCCGCAACTTATTATTCGGCAACACTTTAATGCGCCAGCTATCATGCTGGGCAACAGGTACGTCGCCATTTTTATAAACAGCAAACTGAAAATTACGAATATTCAGTACACCGGGGATATCCATCAACAAACTGATGATATCTGAAGTGTAATACTCGGATTTCAGGTCGGATCTTTTAACCACTTCGTCTGTAAGAAAACCATGACTCAATTGCGGGCCATCGAAAATAGCTTCTACCGGTGTACCGGCGTCCAACAATTCCTTCAATGTGCTGAATTGCACAGGCGGTAAAAGATAATTTTCAATAGCGCTGAAAGCCGCAGCCTGTATACTTTCCAGGTCGGCGGTCGTTTGCACATCCAGGTCAACACAAATGGAAAGATCCTCTGTGTCAATCATATCCAGGCTGTACAAAAAGTCTTCGCATAAATTGCGATTGGCCATTAACCTTTCACGGGCCTTTGCATATGTTTTAAATATTTCTACCGGCCTTTGCCGGAACCTTTTTAATACTTCCATTCCATTTGCATCACTTAAAACAGTTTGCAACTCTTCACCTCTAACCAATCCATTTTTCGATTGGGGCGCTTTCACAACTTTCACTTTTACATTTGATACTATCCTTACTTCAGCGCCATACTGAATGGTCCATTTTGTTTTCCACAAAGACCGTTGCAGTAAGATGAATTTGTTTAAAGGAAGGCTTGTATCATTGATCAATTCCACCTTTATTGAATCAAGGGAGGCAGCCTGGTACATTGTCACCAACTCCTTATTATCCAGGTCCGTTTTATTCCAATCCGGAAATTTAACTTCCAGTTCATAACCTGCCAGTAAGCCATTTACGATCTTGCTATTTACTATGCTGCTGTTAAGATCTCCATACAAAGGATGCTCCTCCAGTTCCAGCTTTACTGCATAAATTCCTTCCACGTATACCCGTTCGTTAGCTCGCACATGCGTCCTGTCCGGTAGGTTGGATATCCTGGTGTCGATCTCAGATTCATATAGTAACACACTTTCTTTACAATAAGCAAAAAGATGGATACCTTCATCAAATGGTTGCTCCTGCTGGTTTTGAGTAAACAACCAGGCATTGCGAACACCGGAAATATCAATTAGCAATTTCCTGTAGTCGCAAATACTTACCGGCTTTGTGGTGAATATATCCCTTGCGGTATGAAAGGATTCCGTAGCCGCGGTGCCATCTTTTTCTGTAATGATATCCGCCATGGAAAAATTGGTACGATAGCCAAGATCCATCAAAGCATAACACAACACTTCCAAAATGGTAATACCCGGATCATGCAGGTTGTGATCGGTCCATAGCTTACCGCTTAATTGCTGGATATACACCAGTCCTTTCTCCCGCAGGTAGTTAAAATCCTGCGTGGGGGTTAGTTCCAGGGAAGGAGATATGGTACTAGCAGTAGGCAATTGTTTTTGTATTTATAGATTGATTAGATGCTGTATTCAATAAACCTGTAACGTTATGGCGATCGGCTGATATAAGTATGGAGGCGGGTGATGATGCTTTGGCCATTTCATCATTGCTGTTGCCCGCGTGTATGATTTCCAGCTTTTTTACAAAATCTATATAACTGAGTTCTTCGATAAAATCCATGAGGGCTGACTTATACACCACACCTCCAAATTCAGGTTCTCTTGCATCATCAAAAGCCCAGGGAGAAAGGAAACGCTTTATATCTTCCTGCAATAAATTTTCGTAGAATAACCTGTCTTTTACAAATGATAAAAAGGAAACTTCTACGTTGATATTCACTTCCTCAAACAATGGATTGATCAAAGAGAGTTTTGCAAATGGTGAACACGATGGCCGGATGAATTCATACATAGCCGTAAGCCTCGATTTACTTAATAAAGGTTTGTAAATAGCCGATTGTGCCGAAGTTTTAGGAACCACCAATATCAGCACATGTCCCGCTTTGGCAATTATTTTCCCGGGAGCTGTTTTTAACTGGCAGGCATGCATCAGGGTTTTAACCTTATACACTTCCGGGAAGGCTTCGAGAATTACGTTTTCGTAATCCCACGCAGTTACGCTACGTCCTTTGTGGCGCAGCCTTTCACTGGTACGGGTGTATAACTGGGAGGGAGCCTCCGTTTTCCGTCCGCCAAAGCCCGGGTAGGGTTGTACTACTTTTTTCACGGCCGATTGCTTCGGAAACAAATTAGTAATAGTGCCTGGTGGAATATTCGTCCCAATATAGGCAGCATCATTTTCATGATCACCAAACTGTACCAAGGCAGCCTGCGGATGTACACCAACAATTTTGCAAACAGCATTGGTTTGCTCAACCGGAACGGAAGCCCGGAGCCACAACAATCCCGCAGGCAGTAAAGTATTCTGTGTAAGGTCTGCATCAGGCAGCACAACCGACAAAATGCCTGATTGAATTAACCCCCTGGTTCCATCATCAATAAATGACGCATCAAAACCCAACCATTCATTGTTGAGCAGGTATTGCCAACGGGTATCCGGGTTATCCAATGTTGCATCGGCGGTACCTTCTTCCACCTGTACCAGTATCTTCAGGCTTTGTGCTGCCACGATATTTTTAAATCCGAGGTAAAGCTCCCCTTCATTTGGTGTAACAGGGACAAGCGATGCATCATGAGGCTTGATCTTTTTTATACCATGGGCATATTGATGAAACAGGTTATCACTTCCTGGCACCATGATATCCTCTCCCAGGGATACATCGAGCGTAATGGCTTTGATCATGGGCGTATAGGGTGGATCCGGTAAACTTATGCCACCCATATCGATGATTTTTCCCGCAATGAAATCATTGGTTTCAGCTGATAAGGAGGCTTGCTGTTCGCCTCCGCCGGAAGACAGGTTTAACTTTTGGGCTGAAAGCAGGTTGGCGGTAAACAAGGTATCCTCATTTTGCTGCATGATTGCCCTCGTCATGTCATTGGCATAGGTAGCATGACCTAAGTCTTGCGCGAGCTTCACCTTTATTTCGTCATTGGTAAATAATACATTTTCATTGCTGATAAGTGAGAAGGATGAAACACTCACCCCGTTGTCGATAAACTGCTTTACACCTGGCTGGGATGGAAATGAAATCTCTACCTGGAAGGGTCGCTCAGTTGAAGCACTCCACTCAACGTCCATTGTGAGTGAAGTGACGGTTCTGCCAGGAAGTAATTGCTCAATCACAGAAAACGAACTGCCGACCCTTGGAGCACCGCCAAAGGCCGGAAAGGCGCTTGACAGGTCTGTTATGCCGGCAGCTGTTTCTGTTTTTGTTACCTCCACTAAATGGTTGGAAAGAAGTAATTGTAATTTTACAAGGCGCGCGGTTTGAAACATTTTAAATACATCTAAAAAAGAGGCATCTACTGATTCTAACTTGTTTCCGAATATTATGCTCGCATTCGGACTTGCTTTACTTAGCTTCGTTTTTCCACTTATAGTGAAGGATATTTTTACACCGTTGCCGTTGCTGATGGATGCGGCATCGGTAACAGGTAATTCTATTGGTTCATCCTCTGTTAATATACGAATTGTTCCATATTTTTTAATGAAAGAAATTACTGCATTATCAATGAGTGACTTGGCATATTCGAGTTGCAGTGCAAATTTTCTTTCTTCACCAGGTGCTTCATGCAAAAGCGGGGCGTAAAAAGAAAGTCCCATACCGGTAGCTACATCGTGCGTGTTATCGCTTACCTGGAATGGATTCCAGCTTTGGCCGGTTGGCAGTGGCTTACCTTTTCCATCGATGGAATCGGCCGCTGTGCAGGCGAAAAGTCCCAGTGGCAGCAGCACATTATTTTTAGCCGTAGGCTGTTTGATAAAAGTGAAAGAACGTATCTCCGCCAGTTCGGTAATATTCACCAGTATATCCGTCATTGTTTTGTAAAAAACATCCTTCTTAGCGGAATCCTTTCCTGCACTTACCGGGGTGGATGCAGGAATAAAATGTTCGGTAACATTCTTCGCCAGTTCAAATGTAACAAAGGCCTGTGCTGGTATAGCGGCTTTTTCTTTCACACAGAGCACCTGCCTGTAATAAAAATCGAGGTGCCTGATCAACAAACCATTTATCTCGTTTCTATGTTCGTCACTCAGTTGCAGGTAAGTATAGAACAATCCAACATGCGGTTGGTGCAGGTCAAATGAATGGAGTGTGAAGGACAAGTATTTATCTGCCAGGGAATTTACCCCATTGTATATACTGATAAGTTGGGCCGCAAGCTCGTCCAGGTACTCACTGGCTGCAGCAATTTTTTCAGGAATGGTAACAGCCGTTCCAAAAATAAAATCGCCATTGGGTATCAAAGGATCATTCAGTGTTAACAGGTCGGCTGCCAATTGTCCATATTGATTGACCTGCTCATCAACTTTTTTCTTTTGCAAAAGTATCATATCCTTATAAGAAAACACACCAGCATTGTTCACCAGCAAACTGGTTGATGAAGCATAATAATTGTTCAATAAAGACCAGATTATATTGAGGTGGGCGGTGGTGTACAGTGCTTCCAGGTCCTTTTGCCATTGGGGCAATGAACTTCCATTTGCAAAGCCTTCCAGCATTTTAGCTACAATGGAATATAGAAAATCGTAGCGCCAGGTAAAATATTTTGTATGGTCATCATCGGTTGGCGGCGCTCCACCAGGGCCCTCCACATTCTCCATCAATTCTTTCCAGGTGGCTTCCCAGTACCTGCTTTTATCAGCTGCTTTTGTGGCAAGGTGATAGGTAATATCATTATATAAAAATGATTGCCAGTCGCCCTGTGGAATATTATTGGCATTATAATATACCAGGTACTGAGCTAATTTTTGGGTAAAAAGGATAAAGTCGGCAACGGTCCGTTCATCAATCTTTACAGTTTCTCCCACCAATGCGGGGTTGCTTCGCAGGGGCTGCGATGTACCACTACGGCGGGGATAATTTCTTATATCGTAGAGCGCTTTAGGCAACTTTTATAATGGCGGTTGAGAGGTTAAAAGTTTATATAAAAAGGATATACATAATTCAGTTTGGTATTGGTAGAACGCACCGTATAATTGATGATGATCAACACCCTGCCTTCCACTGCATCATCGGTTTGAACCTGTATATCATCTGCCTTGATCCTCGCTTCATGGTAGGTGATCGCTGATTTAACAAGATGAGACAGGTAGGTTTTAAAATGCTCATCCATGCTTTGAAACAACATAAAATCGAGGTTGCAACCATAGGTTGGCTGCATCACTCTTTCCTGTAGTGCGGTAGAAAGCAAAATGTTCAAGCTATTCTCAATATCAATGATGCCTGATGTCATCTCCAGGTGCTTGCCACCGGGGTTAAATGTTGGAGGAAAACTCCAGCCCGTACCAATGTATTCATTTTGTTCTGCTCCCATTATTGATTATGATTTTTGTTTCAAATCTTATTGCATAGTATCGCACCTGGCTTTAACCAATCATCACCGTTGGGCAACCAACCACTATACTTCCTCCGTGTGCCGTGCTGTCGCCCATTCGTGCAGCTGGTTGTCCACCGATTATCACGGTGGAACTGCCTGCCGAAATTGTATCAGGCGGCCCTGCGCAGGTACACATGCCGCCAACGGTTGCCGCAGGCATTCCCCCGATCAAAACGGTAGGCGCACCGGGTGGCATCACGGGACCGCCTACATGCGGTTTGGGCCCCGGGTCTGTCATTGGGCATACATGCATATCTCCAACTCTTGCTGCTAATGGCATTTTGATTAATTTATTTAGCTAATTGATCATCACCATACTTCCCTTTACCGTGGTATTGGCACTGCTTTTTAATTCGGCCGAAGCGGATCCTTCGGCTTTAAATGCTGCACTGGCCTTGCTCTCAATATTCACGCCTTCCATCTTTATATCACCGGTTGCTTTCAGGGTAATGTCTTTTGCACTTTCAATTTTTATACCGCCGCTACTCATTTCTACCTGGTTTTTGTGCTGATCGGTAATCGTTACTGTTTGGGCATCTTCATCCATTAATAATTTGTTCCCTGCCGGCGTACTTATCTCCACCGTCTTTTTATCATCGTTTATCAAAATTTTTATTCCGCTTCTTGTTACCCAGCCTTTTTCGTGATTGTCATCTTTGGCTTCAATAGGCGCCACATTTTTACTACTGTGCAAGGCTCCCAAAACCACGGCATCTCTTGGGTCGTTGTTGATAAATGCTACTATTACTTCGTCGCCTATCTCGGGCCTTATCACCCATCCTCTTGTATCTCCGGCATCCGTTGTGGCCTGTCTTGTCCAGATGCCTTCCTCATCCACGCTTATCACCGGGATCTTTACCTTGATCCGGTTTTCACCATCGGGATCATTTTCCAGGGCGGTTACCACGCCAATTTGTAAGCCCGGCATAGCAGGCAACATATCAGCAGCGGGTGTATCGGTTACTTCATTTTCCGTTACATACCATTTTGGTGAAAGGCCAAACTGGATATCGGTAAGCCAGTTGCCTTTTGATAGCTCATGACGAATAGCGGTAACAATTACATTGCCGTTAAACCGGTCGCCAAAGCCATCGAGTGCTACCACATCGCCCGGTGTAACTTTATTGTCTCCCAGTATTTTTACACGCCCCCTCATCTTTGCCAAACGGCTTTTTGTAAGTTTTGCATCGGCAAAGGATTTTAATTCATCTGTATCAATTTTGCCAGAATGTTTTATGGTATATGCTTCATCGGTAACAGCCGCCGAAAGCGCTTCACCGGATACATCGCCATTACTTACTATGGAAGGTTCAGCACTTTCTTCCACAACTATTTCCTGTGTCGATGCATCCCACCCGGAAACTTCAATATTTTTTAACTGTGTTCTTGCATCCATATCCGCATCAAACTCAAATACATTTTCGCCATACCTAATTGTAAGTGCAGGGGTACCTGACGCAGGAGGTTTCATTATTTTTACCGTATCATCATTGGTGATCACCATCATTCCGTTGGCCTCTGCCCTGCTCAGCATGAAGTCCCAGTTGGTACTATGATATTGAACCATTTCTTTATGCATTACTGTGGATGCTTCCACATCTGCTGTTAAACCTGCTTCTCCAATTAGCTGCTCCCATATATCACTATCTTTCATTTCGTAGTAATAAGCGGACTTTTTAATCATGGTCATTTTTACACTTTTGTCTTTACACTCCAGGATCATCACACTTCGCCTGTTATTTATTTTCATTCGCTGGCTTACAATGATGCCTTTGAAAATGATTTCGCTTTGATCATCATATCCTGCGGTAATTTCAACTTCTGTGCCCGGCTTTGTATTGTCCTTGTTGCTCAGTGCATACGGTTCATCACCGGTGTCATCATCCTGTACAACAAGGTGGGCGGAAGCTATTTTGTTTACCGTTTTTTCCACCACCAGGCTAAGCAAGCCAAATTCAGCAGGCAAGGTTTCACCACCTAATTTTACCTCGTAAATGATCTCGGCTGCTGATGATGATATTTCCGGAAGACCTAATGGCATAATTTAATGGTTGGCTGATTTTTTATGGTTGATTTTGAGTCCCGTGATTCTTTAGGTATTCTTTTTATTGATGTTACTTGTTATTCCTATTGTTATTAATAGGTTATTTTCTTACCTGTTGAATGTCACAAAACAACATTGGGCTACGGTAACCTGATACTTCCACCGGTTACCGATTGGCGGATGCTATCCAGGTCGTTGGCTTTTGCAATGGCCACTGTTTGATCCACCGCATTGAACACCTGGAAGGCCACATTTGCAACACTCATGATACCCTGAACCGGGTTACTGTCGAAGAAATCTGCAACATCTTTCAGCAACCCTGTAGGCTCGTCATTATACTCCCTGAAATTGGCGGTGATGGTTGCTCTCAGCGGCGAGCCAAGTGGACCGAACAAGGAATAATTCACCGAAATCGATTCTATAACACATTTTTGAATAAAGGTGCCCCACATCAGCAAAAGATAGCGAACACTGCCCGTACCCACGTTCTTATCGTACCCTACCACCTTGATAAAGGATTTTACATCAAGGCCAACATCTCTTTTATAGCCTGCAGCCCCGGTACCATCAACGATAAAATCAAAAGTGAATTTCTTTGGTTCAATATTTTTCAGCCGGGGTAGCGGCTTACCGCTTTCAGCTTTCTGCGGTTGTTCTTCATCAAAATTTACAACGAACTCGGTTTTGTACGCATTCGGGTTGAACATTACCATATATACCTGCGGAATATCAGTTAGTTGTTTTATACCTGTTTTACTGAAAGACAATATGGTCATTTTAAGAAGGCTCATCCTTTTTTATTAGTCTAATTTTTAAGTGAAATTTTTAACAGGTAACCTACCGCTCCTTCTGTTTCTCCATTATTTCCAGTACCTGTTCCACTATTTCCTTAACAACTACTTCCCTGTCATTTGAATTACTTCCGCCGGTAGGGGAAGCGCCTCCTCCTTTTTTGGCTGGCTGATCACTCACAGTGGCACGTATCACTAATTCCCGGATGACGACTGGCATATCGATCGTTTATAAGGTTCTGAAATACTGGTAATATAATTCAATGGTTTCTATTACCAGGTTATTGCTCTCTGCATTAAAATTGCTGACACTCCATTTTAACGGGTAGGCGTTGATGAAAGCATAACTCTTTAAGGGTTCATGATTTTCATTTAACAAACTTACTACCACACTTACCGGTTTTATATCAAGATTTTCGATGGCATCATTGCACCACTTTATCAAATCACCACTGGTGATCAATGCCCTTTTCAGCACAAGGTTTGTATAGGCAGCCCTTACCGGAAGTTTATAGGAAAACCTGTTTTCACCACCTTCCGTAATTGTTTCTGTTTCCATATCCACACCAATGCCGGAGACGTCCTGGAAACCAATATTTACAGGGCCCCCGTCTAATTGGAAATGTACATTAAAATGAAAACCGACCGCCGGGTAGATAGCCATGATGATTGAAATTATTAAATACCCTATTATGGTAAGGGGGTACCACTCAAACACGATTTTCCCAATAGTAAAAAAAACACACCAGGGTCATGCATCCACCAGCACCCGCCGATATACCGGATTAATCTGCCAATCCTGCCGGTGATGGTTAAACTGCTTCTATGGTAAGCCCTTCATGGGCCAGTTCGAGTGTTTCGATCGCCACTTCATTGGCATCGCTTTTCAGGTCGGCGCTCTGCATTTTTACGGGCCAGGCGTTTTTCACTTTCCACACAAACACCGGTGCATGATTTTCATTCAACAGGCTAACGGTAACGTCCCTGCGCTCGATCTTCCCAAGACTTTTGGTATTCCACCAATTATAGAATTCGTTGTCGCTTTGAAAAGTGCCGCGCTTGAGTGTTATGTTGCCAAACTTTTGCATGCCAGGCATTTTAATTTTACTGTATTCCGGGCTGTTGCCTTCACGGTATTCTATCACTTCGCTTTCCACCGAAAGGCCGGTTACTTCGGTAAAACCAATCCTGGATCCACCCCATTGCACCACATAGTGAAATTTGGGGAGCGGGTAATTTGCCATGGTATTTATAATTTAAAATTTGTGAATGTGTTGGGTTGATTAACGCTGCAAAAAATAGCTATCCTGCTATCTTAACTGCTATGACTCCTGCATTTTGTGTGAGAACCTCAAAATGATAAATTCTGCCGGACGTACTACGGCCATGCCGATTTCAATGATCATCCTTCCTTCCAGGATATCTAATGCTGTCATAGTTTGGTTAAGGCCTACGGCGACATAAAATGCATGCTCGGGCTTAGCTCCCGCCAGGGCCCCGGCACGCCATTGCAGTATCAGAAAGTTCTCGATCATGGCCTTTACCTTTACCCAGGTATTGGCATCATTTGGTTCAAAAACAAATGGCTCGGAAGCCTTTTTTACACTTTCTTCCACCATATTAAAAAAGCGGCGCACTGATATATAGCGCCATTCATTACTGTTGCCATCCAGTGTTCTTGCACCCCACACCTGTATACCTCTTCCCGTAAAGGACCGGATCACATTGATACTTTTTCCGGTATCACTAACATTAAGGCCAGCCTGCTCGGCATCACTTACTTTAAAAACCGGTTCAATAGTGGATTGCACGCTTATATTGGCAGGTGCTTTCCATACTCCTCTTGTGCTATCTACATAAGCATATACACCTGCCACACTTGCAGCAGGTGGAAGTTCTACATAGAGTTTTGCAATTACGCCAATCACCTTCGCCTGGAAGGCATCGGTAACAACAAGACCCAATGCTGTTACATTCTGAGCGGTTGTATTACCCTTTATGGTAGCATTTACAGCAGTGGCTTTGATGGCATCGTTGATCTTATCCATAAACCCTCCAACCGCCGCAGTTACTGCAGTTTTGGTTGCAGCCTTTACGGAATTTGCACCGGCCAGGTCGGTATTTACCAAATCAATGGCCGATTGCATCGCAGCAATAACCGGGGCATCCGTAGAATATTGGCTCATTTCCGTCCAGGAGCTATTGGTGAGATTGAGCCTGTCTGATTTATTATCCGCTGTGGTTCCTTCTATGGCGGCAAGGATAACAACACCTACACCATTGGCTTTTAGTAAACCTACTGCATCACTGAATTTAAGACCATCCAGGCTACCACCTGTTTGCTTTAGCGTAACATCGCTGTTACTGTAAGTGTAATTAAATGTTGATTTCAGATTGGGGAAATAGGCAGCGCCAAATTTTAATTCGGTGGTGCCTATTTTATTGCGGAATGTATCAACGGATAAGCCCATATCCAAAGCATTACCCGTAAGCTTTGGATATACGTCCATGATGGTAAAACGGTCCTTCAGGTCGCCGCATTGCATCAACGCTTTCTTGTACACCGCATAAAAATTATCTTCACTCAGGCAGGCAAGGTCGGGGAACACGAGCAAGGTTATTTCATCCACCTTTTTAATTTGATTGAGGGCAGAAGTAGCTGCGCTATCAT
>JBBQOJ010000011.1:0-13829 GCA_038330815.1 Chitinophagales bacterium
GGAGTGAAAGCTGAATTAATCCATTGAGAATGGCGTAAAAATAAATAGATGATACTTCATTCTTTTCCAGCCGTATTACCCTGAATATTCTTCTTACCGGGTTCGCAAAAATATTCTGCATAGCATGTTCCGCCATAAACAATTAATTAATTTATTCTTTCAAAGAGAGTTCCTGAAATTGCCTGTGTTGTGGTGTTGGTACCCATCAACATTGTGCACCTAAAATTGTTTGCAAACCTAGCCCGAAAAAAGGGAAATTAACAACGCAAGATAGTTAATTAGTAAAAAAAATATTTTTTCAAATTATTAACAGGATATTTTATATAAAAATAAAAATATTTTATACCTGTAGCAGGCCATATTATTGCATTAGAGGTATGTTATCCCGGGCAGTGCTACAAATTTTTCGAACCTTGCTTCGCATTGTTGTTATACTTATGTGAATTACCAAAATGAGGTAAGATTTTTGCACCCATATACCGTCTAATCGTTAAAGAATTAATGGCACCTCATTTCCTTACAATTAAAAAGTAACACATGAAAACGAAGATTGGCGTTGTACCGGGTAAGCCATATTCACTGGTTGCCTGGCAGACAGGCCTTATTTTTTTGCTGGTAAGCAGCCTTATTTCAATGCAACTGGCAGCGCAGGGAGATAGAAACGGACAGCAACGCACAAGGGGACAGGGAGCCGGTATGGTTAGACAACCGATAGACCGACCCTCCAGCATACGACAACAATCGCCCCGTATGGAGCGGCAACGACCGGCTTTGGAAAGCCACCCTGCCAACCATATGGGTAATATCACCCGCACACCTGCATCGCAGCCAGGCAACACTTCCAACCTTTATAACCAGGGCAATGGCAGAAGGTACAATTCCGACCGTAATTCCGCCCGTTTATACAATGGTACGGCCACACGGCCTGCGAATAATTCGTTTAACCGTTCGGTTAACAGCAATCGTTTAAATAATAATGCTTATAACCGGCCGGGCAATAAAATCAATCACGGCGGTAATAACTATAGCCGTGGTAACATGTATAATAGCAGGCGGAATAATAATTTTAATAATTACCGCAGGCCGGTGTACAGCGCTTATAATCCTAATTGGCGGTACGCATATGCACCACGCAGGAACAGTATTTTTAATAGTTTGCCATCTACCTATTCCAATATAAATTTTGGAGGTTTTGGCTACCGGTATTTCGATGGCATTTACTACAGGCCTTATAATAATATCTTCAGGGTGGTAGCACCACCAGTTGGCTTATTTATTAATACAATGCCCCTGGGTTACCGCAGGATTTATGTAAATAACTATCCCTATTATTATTATAACGGTACCTATTACGACCACCGCGATAAAAACTACACGGTAGTTTCACCGCCGGTGGGTGCAGTGGTGGAAAGTATCCCCGATGGCTACGAAACCATCACCCTGAATGGAGAAACCTATTACCTGGTGGATGGCGCACAATACAAGCCCGTAGCGCAGGAAAACGGGGAAATCTGGTATGAAGTGATTAAGGCCAACTAATAGCCAGGGCAGTCATGTAAAAGCGTAATGGTTTTAAAAGGCAGCGGCCCAACATAAAAGTGCGGACTGCTCAAAATAACCAATTAAAAAAAGAAGGCTATTTCAACTAAAGAAATAGCCTTCTTTTTTGCGTATTTTTATTCGGGTAACCCTGGTAGCGGGCAATCCTTCTTTTGGTGTAGTTGGGCGAGAAACGTTGTTATTCAAATAAATCTCCCTGCGGGTTATCCGATTCCGGTTTTTTCTCCCATTCCATTTCCACACTTTTTGAGTAATCAGCCAGCTTTGCCCCCACTGCTTTCCAACCCATCACTTCTACCATATTTTTAACTTTAAACTTCGCACTACGTACTAACTGCCCCCGGCCGGTTCGAACAACGAGCAGTGGTTCTTCGTCGGTGGTTACCATTTCCAGGCGGTTGTCTTTTCCTTCCTTTATAAAAAAGAATTTGTTGTGTAAGGTGGTTGTTTCTATTTTAAACCGCTTGATATTGTATTGAACCTTTTCATTGTCGAGGTACACCGCCGTGACTACTTTCGCCGGCCTGAATTTTTCGATCAGGATCACTTTTTCCACATCAAACCGCTGGGTAAGTTCCTGGTCGGTTATCTCGTAATTGCCGTCGTTGAATACTACCAGCAGGCGATCTTCCGCATCAAACTTGCCAAGGTATTCACCCTTCTCATCGGCGTTTAACCGGCCGAACTTATTATCGAACCACAGTTTTTTGGCGTCGAGCGTTGATTTACCGGCTTCTTTAAACTTAACCAATTTAATAGGATACTTGGTTACCTGGTTGCCGATACTCCCCCGTCCCTTGATCTCCAGTTCTTCAAAATAAAATTCCAATTCCTTTTTCTTGGCATTGCAGTTTGGACTCAGTACAATTTTTACCACTTCTGCTTCCCCATTTGCATTGGCAGTGAAATAATGCACGCGGCTTTTATCGGATCCTTTTGTCAGGTCGTAGTCTTTATCACGGGTAATGGCAGTTACATTAAAACGCTTGGCATAATTCACGCCCGTTTTTCCATCCACATACAACATATTATAGGTAGTACGTTCATCATTTTTTTGAAAAACAGCCACGTGTATAATATCCTTTCCCATAAACACCTTATCCGACACCCGCACCACTTTCATGGTACCCCCCTTGGTAAACGCGATGATATCGTCGAGGTCTGACACTTCTGCCACCAGTTCGTCTTTTTTTAGACTGGTACCAATAAACCCATCTGCAAAATTCACGTACAGCTTAATGTTGGCAATGGCTACTGATTTGGCCTGGATGGTATCAAATTGTTTGATCTCGGTTTTACGTTGCCGGCCTTTCCCATATTTTTTTAGCAGGTTTTCGTAATAGGCCACAGCGAAGTCTGTCAGGTGGTCGATGTCGAATTTCACCTGCTTTATATCCGCTTCCAATCCCCTGATCTGGTCATTAAGGGCATCAATATCCAGGCGGTAAATACGTCGTACAGGCTTTTCCGTTAGTTTAATAATATCGTCGCGGCTAATGTCCCGGCGTAGTAATTTTTTAAAAGGAGCAAATGCTTTATCAATGGCCTCCAGAACCTTGTCCCAGGTTTCATGCTTTTTCTCCAGTTCCTTATAAATCTTTTCTTCGAAGAATATTTTTTCCAGGGAAGTGTAGTGCCATTTTTCCTGCAGTTCGCCCAGTTTGATTTCCAGTTCGCGGCGCAGTAATTCTTTTGTATTGTCGGTAGCCGTTCGCAGTAACTCAGGCACACCCAGGAATTGGGGTTTATTATTTACAATTACGCAGGCATTGGGTGATATGCTCACTTCGCAGTCGGTAAAGGCATACAGGGCATCAATGGTGATGTCTGGTGAAATGCCTACGGCCAGCTCAATAATTATCTCCACCTCGGCCGCCGTGTGATCGAGTACTTTCTTTATTTTTATTTTTCCCTGGTCGTTGGCCTTAACAATACTTTCCATCAGTTGGGTAGTGGTAACGCCATAAGGCACACTCCTGATCACCAGGGTTTTTTTATCGATTTCCTCGATAATGGCCCTTACCCTCACCTTGCCACCTCGTTTGCCCTCGTTGTAATTGGCGGCATCCATAGTACCTCCTGTTAGGAAGTCGGGCAACAATTCAAATTTCTTTCCCCTCAGGTATTTGATGGAGGCGTCTATCAGTTCACAAAAATTATGAGGTAATATTTTCGTGGCCAATCCAACCGCAATACCGTCTGCCCCCTGTGCAAGTAGCAAGGGGAATTTCATGGGAAGGGTAACCGGCTCATTCTTTCGGCCATCATAGCTCACCGTCCAGTCGGTGGTTTTGGCATTAAAAGCAACTTCCAGTGCAAATTTGCTTAGCCTGGCTTCAATATACCTTGCGGCGGCGGCATCATCCCCGGTGCGGACATCGCCCCAGTTCCCCTGCGTTTCTACCAGAAGATCCTTTTGCCCGATGTTAACCAGCGCATCCCCAATGCTCATGTCGCCATGAGGATGGTATTGCATCGACTGGCCGATAATATTGGCGACCTTGTTAAAGCGGCCATCATCCATTTCTTTCATGGCGTGCAATATGCGCCGCTGTACGGGCTTTAATCCATCTTCCAGGGCGGGTACAGCCCTTTCCAGTATTACATAACTGGCATAGTCTAAAAACCAGCTTTTGTATTGGCCGCCAATACCACTGTCGGTATGGATATAGTCTTCTTTCTTTTTACTTGTTGCCATATTTTTTCAACGCTCTTCTACATTTGAATGATCCTTTTTGATGGGAAGTATTTTCGTTGCACCGTTTGTAGGGGTACACCCAGGTAGCCTTGTCAAACCCTGGCACCATTCCATTTTAAAACTGCCGCATTTTGCCCGGGCGGGACATACTCATTGTAACAAACAGGTCCCCGGGTTTTTCAATCCGGCGATGCGACTAATGCATCGGGAAGCAAGGCGTTGGACGAGGCTAACTTAATTTGTTACCATTCATACAACTCCAGTGGCTGACCGTTGGGGTCGTAAAAAAAACAAAACCGTTTACCGGTTAATTCATCTGTACGAATTCCCTGTACCTCCACCCCTTTTTGCTCCAGTTCCTCCACCGATGATTCGATATCCTTTACCGCAAAGGCCAGGTGCCGTAAGCCCTTTTGCTCGGGGAAGGAAGCACGCTCCTTATATTCCGGGAAGGAGAACAACTCAATCTGGTAAACTCCATTCACCGCCAGATCGAGCTTATAAGACTGCCGTTCTTCGCGGAAAGTTTCCGCGATAATGGTACAACCCAGCACGTCTGTATAAAATGCTTTACTGCGTTTATAGTCGTCCGTTAGTATCGCTATATGGTGTATCGCTTCAATCTTCACCGGCTATACTTTGGTTTTAATCTCAAATTCTTTCATACCCCCCACTTTCCCCTGTACATCAAACTGGTCATCGGCAAGCATTACTTTAACGCGCCATAACAGGTAGGCATCTCCGGTAGTATGCTTTGATTTATTATTGTACTGGTGAATGATTTTATTTACTTTCTGCCAATCGGGTGTTACCAGTTTTTTTAATTCCGCATCAAAAAAATCATAGGCTTCCTGGCCCAGTTTTTTACCACCCTCCAATAATCGGATACCCTTATCCGCTTCACAAATTTTTGTCCATTCATCCGGATCAACTTCCAACTCACTGAGGGTAATTTCACGGGCCAGCTTTTTTGCCTTCAAAAATTCGCTGGGTCGAATTTCGTGCAGCCATTCGGGGTAAAAAATATGGCCCTTTTCATTAATAAAGGGCAGGTTGTTAAGGTACAGGATAAAAACCCTTCCCTGGAATTCTTTCATAAAATGCAACAGCCAGTAGTAACCACTCACATCATGTTTATTCTGCGCGGCCCATATCCAAATAATTTCTTCGGGATTACGGCGCATCTGCCCTACCAGGGCTGCTACTATTGAATAGTCATCAACTTCCCCCATGTCTGCCTTCCCATCATAATCACCACCGGCCAATACCACCCGCCACCATTGTTTCCTGGCTTCAATGCCTTCGCCTATATAAATGTTTCCCAGCGGGCCCACGGCATAATCATCCTTAATACACACTACCTCCCCTGCCAGGGCCTCCTCCAGGGCAATTGCTTGTTGTAGCACTTTTACATCGGGTTCATTAAATACAATATGCGTCATGCGGTTGTTTAAATTAATTGTCAATCAAACTGTATCACTTATCCCTTGCCACCTATTAGCTTCCCCCACTTTAACAAAGTTCACTTTCATCAAACTTCAGGCGCCTCCACCAGGTCAAGTTCTACCTTCAGGTTGTCAATAATAAAATCCTGCCTGCTGGGGGTATTCTTACCCATATAATATTCCAGTAATTGTTGAATATGGGTATCGGGCAACATCATCACGGGCTGCAGCTTCATTTCCCGGCCGATAAACCGGGCAAATTCATCCGGACTAATTTCTCCCAACCCCTTAAAACGAGTGATCTCCGGCTTTGATCCCAACTTCGCTATCGCCGCCTGCTTTTCAGTTTCATCATAACAATAAATGGTTTCCTGTTTGTTGCGTACCCTAAACAAGGGCGTTTCTAAAATGTATACATGGCCGTTTTTTACGAGGTCGGGAAAAAATTGCAGGAAGAAAGTCATTAACAACAAACGGATATGCAAACCATCAACGTCGGCATCGGTGGCAAAAACGATGTTATTGTAGCGAAGGGTTTCATAGCCATCTTCAATATTGAGGGCGTGCTGCAACAGGTTAAACTCTTCATTTTCATACACCACTTTTTTGGTGAGGCCAAAACAATTAAGCGGTTTGCCCCGCAGGCTAAAAACCGCCTGGGTGTTTACATTCCGGGCCTTGGTGATGCTGCCGCTGGCACTATCCCCTTCTGTAATAAAAATGGTACTTTCCTTTTGCTTCTCCAGTACATTTGCCTTGTCTTTTCCAGTAGCTTCGTCATTGTAATGAAACTTACAATCCCTTAATTTTTTGTTATGAAGATTTGCTTTCTTGGCACGTTCGTTGGCCAGCTTGCGAATGCCCGATAATTCTTTCCGCTCCCGTTCATTTTGCTCGATGCGTTTTTTAATCGCTTCGGCGGTAGCAGGATTTTTATGCAGGTAATTGTCCAGTTGTTTTCCAAGAAAATCACCAATAAAATTTTTCATGCTGGGGCCACCGTCAAACACTGTTTGCGACCCTAACTTGGTTTTTGTCTGGCTTTCAAACACGGGTTCCTGCACCCGTATGCTGATGGCAGCGCATATGCTTCCCCGAATGTCAGCCGCATCATAGTCCTTTTTAAAAAATTCGCGGATTGTTTTTACATAGCCCTCCCGGAAAGCGGCCAGGTGAGTACCTCCCTGGGTGGTAAACTGGCCATTCACAAAACTGTAATATTCCTCTCCGTAGGCATTTTCGTGGGTGAGGGCCAGTTCAATATCCTCTCCTTTTAAATGTATAATGGGGTAACGTATCTCATCTTCATTCGTTTTCCGTTGTAATAAATCGAGCAGGCCGTTTTTGCTTACATAGCGTTTTCCATTAAGGTTCATTACCAACCCTGCATTGAGGTAGCAATAGTTCCAAAACTGGTTATCCAGGTATTCCTGTACAAAATGAAAATTTTTGAAAATCGATTCATCGGGTATAAAGGTTACAAAAGTACCATTGTCTTCCTTCGAAGCAGTTTCCTTGTGTTCTTTCACCAGGTTGCCCTTTTGAAATTCGGCGGTTTTTTCCCTGCCATCGCGATAGGCCGTAACTTTAAACGACTCACTCAGGGCATTCACCGCCTTGGTACCCACGCCGTTTAACCCCACACTTTTTTGGAAGGCCTTACTATCGTATTTGGCCCCGGTATTGATTTTACTCACCACATCCACCACCTTGCCCAGCGGGATACCACGGCCAAAATCGCGTACGGTAATGGTTTTGCCATCGATGCGTACATCAACGTGCCGCCCATATCCCATGGTATGTTCGTCAATGCAATTATCAATTACTTCCTTCATTAATACATAGATACCATCATCGGGACTACTACCATCGCCTAATTTACCGATGTACATGCCCGGCCGTAGCCGGATGTGTTCTTTCCAGTCGAGGCTACGGATGGAATCTTCATTATAATCCACTTCAATTCTTTCTCTATCTGCCATATTTTCTATTTATTACCGGTGGACTGCACGGGTAAACTTTTACTAACCAAGCTGTTCCATCCTAAAAACTACAGCACGCCGGTCTACTTATACTATCGGGCAACAACTGGTAACTGGAGCAATATTCAAATAGTCACCACCGTTGGAGACGCAAGCTACTAATTTTTTTAGTATTTTCGCAACGTTGCAAATATAAGTAAACAAGTATACACTTGTGATTGAGGGTTTTAAACAACTGTGTATAAATTAACTAGCCGCTGAGATGGGAAAAGCCTTTCGTTACCCCAGGTAAACTATCAGCAGCAGGTCATCCGCCTATTTTAATTGTAATCAAAATGCTGTATTTTGTAAATATTAAAACAGAACGAATATGAAAAAAGTCATCTTCCTGCTTACCACAGTTGTACTAGTAACTACGGTAAGCCTCCCGGCTCAAACCGAGGCCGAAACCAAAGCCTGGCAGGCCTTTATGGCGCCAGGCGAACCGCACCATTTAATGGCAACTTATATTGGCGAATGGGTGGATGAAATGACGTTTTGGATGACGCCGGATAGCCCCCCTACCAAGATGACCACCAATACGACTACGGAAATGATCATGGGAGGCAGGTATCAATTGTCAAAATCAGTAGGTACCATGATGGGTATGCCCTTTGAGGGGATGGCACTGGTGGGGTACGACAACGCAAAAAAAATGGCTACCACGGTATGGGTAGATAATTTTGGTACGGGTACGCTCGCAATGGAAGGGCCCTGGGATGAGGCTACGCGTTCGATAACGTTTACCGGCAAAATGACCGATCCCATGTCGGGTAAGGAAAACCAGGTAAGGCAGCTAATCCGTTTTATTGATAATGATCACCAGGAAATGGAAATGTATGATACCAAATCTGGTAAAGAAAGCAAAACGATGCATATGCTTTCGACCCGGAAAAAATAATTTTAGGCTTTCCTGGTAGAACATTGGCTTTTTGCGCAGGTAACGTAATCATTAAATAAACCTTTTTTTTGCCATGCAGCAAAAAAGTTAAGCAATAAGATAGGGGTACCAGTAAATAGTATGGTTGGCCGGGATAATGAATCAGCAGGTAAAGCTTTGCATCGGGCAAGGATACACATAAAATTTTCCCGCAAATAACCGGGAAGCATTTTGTAGGCAACAGGATGAAAGCGCCCGTATTAGCGGTATCTTTGCGTCAATTAAATTAATAGAATAACACCAGCCTACTTGAAATTACAAATCAACCTTACACAAATTAAAAAGCTGGCCGAAGAAAAGGAGGACGAGAATGACCGCTTTAGGGTTTTTCTAAAACAACAGGATCCGGACTCGATAGATGCACTGGTGCACCCACTTGTAGCCAAAATTACTGCGGCGGTGGATTGTACTCAATGCGGAAACTGTTGCAAATCACTGATGATTAATGTTACTGCTGGTGAAGCGGTGACACTGGCCACCCACCTTGGCACCAGTGTTGATGAAATTAAGCATACCTACCTCGAAGAAAGTGAACAGGGCCAGTTGATTATTAATACCATTCCCTGTCATTTTTTGAGTGGCACTACCTGCAGCATTTACGAGCAGCGATTTAACGAGTGCCGTGAGTTTCCGCACCTGCATAAACCCCACTTTACCCGCAGGCTGTTTGGCACCCTTACCTATTATGCTTTATGCCCGATTATTTTTAACGTGGTGGAACAATTAAAAGATGCTGTTGGCTATTCTGATAGCGGCTCGTTCCAAAAGGTATAAATTTTTTTGGTTATTGTTTTGATGTAGGCATTCGAACTAATAAAGGAACAAGGGCCACCCATCAAATTAGGTATCCAGTTGTTTTCTATTGTTGTTTCCCAATAACCCCACTTGCCTGCTTATAGCCTTTGCCTGAAATAAAACGTGAACATATAAAATCCAATCCTGAAAAGCCGGAACGACCCCCAGCGTAACAACCGGCTAAAAATATTTCGGTTGAGGAGAAGTGTTTCGCTGGTAATTGGCAGGCAGTCGTTTTCGATAATCACCTTCAAGGTTTCCGAAACATGACTGGCAAAGGCCTCGTTTTTCACATCGAGGTTCAGTTCAATGCTGGCATAAGCGCTGATGTCATTGATATTGTAAGAGCCAATGGTGATCCACTTTTTATCGCACACCGCAATTTTCCCGTGTAAAACGTTTTGTTGGTATTCATAAATAGCCACTTTGTAGCGAAGCAACCAGTCATACATAAATCGTTCTGCATTTTTTGCTACGGGCAGGTCCGATTTACCCGCCATAATTACTTTAATGGTTACCCCCCGCCGGATGGCCTTTTTGATAGCTTTGCGCATGGTTCGTCCCGGCAAAAAGTAACTGCATAATATGGAAACTTCCTTTTCTGCGGTTACCAGCATTTCAAAATAAGTGCGTGAAATTTGTTTTTTGCCCCCCACCCAGTCATTGCGCCGCATGCGTACCTCCGCCACTTCACCTGGCGGGAGTTGGCCAGCGAGCTTACCCGGGTAACATGTCTCCACCCATCTTTCCCGTTTTAAACCCTTCCATGTTTGCTGGCACAATTCACAAAGGTCTTTCACAATATCACCTTCGGTGAGTAGGGCGAAGTCGAGCCAGGCCGGCTGATCCGGCATATCATTGTAGCGGTTGCTGATGTTGATACCACCCACCAGCGCGTACAAATTATCGGTTACCATTATTTTATGATGCAAACGGCGGCCAAAATAAAAGCTACTGCTCTTGAACAACGGTTCAAAAAACCGAAAGTGGATACCTGCGGTTTTCATCTCTTCAATAAATGCCTCCGGAAGTGCCTGCGAAGCATAACCATCTGCCAGTAAATACACTTTTACCCCACGTTTTACGGCGCCTGCCATGGCTTCCATTATCAGCCTGCCTGTTTCGTCGTCATCATAAATATACACTTGCAGGTGCACGGTATCCTCGGCTAAATCCATCAATTTAACCAATAATTCAAAATAGGCGGTGCCACCCCTGATGAGGGTAACCTTGTTAAAGGGGGTAAAAGATGATGCCGACATATGGGGTAGCCGGCGTATACCGGCTCACTCAAAAGTATAAAAGCAAATGATCATTGCGGTTTTTTTTTGGGGCGGTGAAAGCCGGGTTACTGTTGAGCAGCTGTTGCGGCTATCCGCTGCAAGTCCTCGTACCTGTTGCACAGGTACTCCGGGCTTTGCGCTGCTATCCGCCCGCCCCTGTGCGGTAGTGCCGGTGGCGGCTATTGATATGTATTGCTAAAAGGTATCATCCGTCATTTGGTTAAACAAGCCCCCGGTATGGATTGTTATCATTGCCTATCGCCCCTACATCATTTAAAACAGGCACCGCAATTTTAATTACTTTCACGTATGAACACCCGAAGCCAACGCATTGAAAAAAAGACCAACACCAACCCCGCCTTATCTACCCTTACTTTTCGCGATCGGCTGGCAGCGCTGGGGAATGTACCCCGGTTTTTTAATATGGTATGGCAAACCAACTGGCGCCTTACCCTGCTGAGTGCACTACTTAGGTTGCTGCGTGCTGCACTGCCCCTGGCTATCTTGTATGTAGGTAAATTAATTATTGATGAAGTGGTGGTGTTAAATGCCGCCCGGGGATCGGGAGATGCCGGCCATTTATTCCGTTGGGTGGGTATTGAATTCGGGCTCGTCATCTTTTCGGATATCCTTAGTCGTGGTATCAGCCTGGCAGATGCCTTGCTGGGCGACCAGTTTGCCAACCATAGTTCTATCCGGATCATGGAGCATGCGGCCACCCTCGACCTGGACCAGTTTGAAGATGCCGTTTTTTATGATAAACTGGAACGGGCCAGGCAGCAAACTGCCGGTCGTACTATTTTGCTGTCGCAGGTAATGGGCCAGGCGCAGGATGCCATCACCCTGCTGTTTTTGGCCGCAGGACTGGTGGCGTTTAATCCCCTGTTGCTGCTTTTACTGGTAGTAGCCGTGCTGCCCGCCTTTTTGGGAGAGGCCCATTTTAACGGCCGTAGCTATGCGCTAACCCGTGGGCAAACACCCGAACGCCGCGAACTCGATTACCTGCGTTACATTGGGGCAAGCGACGAAACAGCCAAAGAAGTAAAAATATTCAGCCTATCGGGTTTTATCATCGACCGCTTTCGCAACCTCTCCGATAAATTTTATACCGACAATAAAAGATTAGCGTTTAGGCGTTCGGGTTGGGGCGCTGTTTTTGCCATGGTGGGCAGCGCTGGTTATTACGGCGCCTATGTGTTGATTATTATAAAGGCTATCAATGGCAGCCTTTCTATTGGTGAGCTTACGTTTTTGGCGGGATCGTTCCGGCAAATGAAGGGGCTGCTGGAAGGTATACTGAACCGGTTTACCAGCATCTCGCAAAACGCGGTGTACCTGGGAGATTTTTTCGATTTCTTCGCCATCCAGCCAAAAATAAAAGAGCCGGCCAATGCCCTCCCCTTTCCTACGCCCATATTGCAGGGGTTTACTTTTGAGGAAGTGGGATTTAGGTATACCAATTCCAATAACTGGGCCATCCGCCATGTTAGTTTCACCCTGCATCCCACAGAAAAACTGGCCCTGGTGGGGGAAAATGGGGCCGGGAAATCAACCCTGGTAAAGTTGTTGGTGCGTTTATACGATCCAACGGAAGGCCGTATTTTACTGGATGGTCACGACCTTAAGTTGTACGATCCCGGGGAACTGCGGTTGCAGGCGGGTATTATCTTCCAGGACTTCATCCGCTACCAGTTTTCTTTAGCCAACAATATTGCCATTGGTAATATCGGCCAGCAAAATAACCGGCCACTGATCACCAGCGCAGCACAGAAAAGCCTGGCAGATGTACTGGCAGCAAGGTTACCCAATCAATACGACCAGCAGTTGGGAAGGCGGTTTTATGAGGGCACCGAACTATCGGGCGGCGAATGGCAAAAGGTTGCCCTGGCACGCGCCTATATGAAGGACGCGCAGTTGCTCATATTGGATGAACCCACGGCTGCCCTGGACGCCCGGGCAGAGTACACTGTGTTTGAACGTTTCGCCACTTTAACAGAGGGGAAATGTGCCGTTTTAATTTCACACCGGTTTTCCACGGTAAGAATGGCCGACCGCATCCTGGTACTGGAAAAGGGGGAATTGATTGAAATTGGCAGTCATGCTGCCTTGCTAGAAAAAAACGGGCAATATGCAGAACTATTTCAATTACAGGCCATGGGTTACCGGTAGGAAAAAATGATTACCAACAGCCGTTAATTATAGTAGTACCCTGAAGGTAATATTGATTCGTTCACTCATCACCTTACCGGTTTTTGGCAATTGGTGTTCCCAGTGATGTTGGGTAGTGCCCTTCATCAGCAGGTAACTGCCATGGGTTAGATCAATTTCCCGGGTGAGTTGTTTGTTATAATAATGCCTGAACTGGAATTTCCGGGCTGCCCCAAAACTTACCGAACCAATCACCGGGTTTGTTCCCAGTTCCTTTTCATTGTCTCGGTGCCAGCCCATACTATCCTTTCCATCCCGGTAACGGTTTAACAGGGCGCTGGTAAACTGCACGCCCGACACGGCTTCCACCTGTTGTTTGACGTACAGTAACTGGTCGGTCCAGGGCAGCGGTTGCATCGTAATGCCCGAATAACGGTAAGGCTTACCCGCTTCCCCATACCAGGCGGTGAGCCTGGGTTGCATCACTGTTTTTCCAAATATGCGGATGGGCTCGTGTCGCCATTGTATCTCTTGTTGCAAAGCGCTTAAATAAATATCACTCGCCGCCATGTTAAAGAAGGCGGGAAATATTAAGGCATCGCCATCAACAGGTAAAAGATTTTCCTGGTGAGTAAATAAGCTATTATTCATTGTTATATTAACGAAGCTGGTATTAACAATGTTTGATATAAACCAATCATTCAGGATAGCTGCCAGATAAAATTAATCTCAAGGCCATAAATTTAGACAAACTAAGATATGTTTCCCCAGTCAGCGGGAAGAACAAAAGGTTTCCCGCTGATCAACGCAGATTGAATACCGCAGATCTTCGCAGAAAAAACAAAGGTTTCCCGCTGATCATCGCAAATTGAATACCGCAGATCTTCGCAGAAAAAACAAAGGTTTCCCGCTGATCATCGCAGATTGAATACCGCAAAT
>JBBQOJ010000012.1:0-13570 GCA_038330815.1 Chitinophagales bacterium
CGTTTCACAACGAGGTCGGGTGCATGGCCGGGGCGGAAATGTGAAGTAATTTGGTACTGCACTTCAGCCGTGTCCGGAAACTGGTCGTTGGCAGGTGTGCCATCAAGGGCATCAATGAAAATAAGCCTGGTGTAATTACGATTCACCCCGTTGCCTTTTCCAGGCTGTATGGCCTGGTAGGAAGCCGTTCTCTTCAACTCCACATCCCCGATTTTACTATACATCTTTTCATCAATTGTTTCCGCATCATTGCCAAAACCCGATCTCCGCTCAACGGTAAAACTGAGCGGGTCCAAACTATCCCAGGCCCAATCCCGGTTAATCGTAAGCGTGGTACACACCAGCCACTGGTGTTGCAATTCGTTTTTATTGGCAAAAGTAATACTACTGCTGTCGGGTGCCATGTTGTGGCGCAGGCGGCTGCTGCACCAAAAATGAATTCGCTCCCCATTGGGTGCATACAACGATTTATCTTTCGCTGTAACATTTAGTTGGGCTGCCAGCCGTTGCACTATGTCGGGCAATTTTTTTGCCTCCGTGCCGTGCAGGTTTCGCTTAGCTGCAGCTGGTTGCGTTAGGGCGGGCGGATCGGGCTGCAGGAAGATGCCCTGCAATACCTGCGGATTGGCAATGCCGGTAAAAAGGTTGACCTCAGTTAAAGATTCCCGGCGGGTGGTTAATTGCCTGCTTTTCCCTAAACGGGTACCAGTGGTGCCGCTTCCCGCATCCACGCCCCAATAACCAATGGCTTCCTTTCCTTCCGATTGCAGTGTAATGCGTAGTTCCCTGGCTGTTGGTAGCACCAATTCACCTGCAGTGGCGGCGATGCAGGCATTGTCATCATTACTGGTAAAAGGCACGCTGGTATTGGTGAGTAGCAGCACCGGTTCATCTACAAAACGAATGGGCACGTCCAGTGTTTCATTACTGTTATTTTCATCGAAGGCGCCAAATTCCCGGTGGGTGGTGTACAAGGTAATAAAATGCTCCCGGCCGCTGGCACTGGCGAGGTTGTCCAGTTGTAGTGTTTCCACTTCAACGGTGATACGTACCCGCACCACATCGGGGTCGGCAATACCAAAGGCCCTGCCGCCGCTTCCCGGGTTATTCACCTGTTCATCCAACACTGCCTGGGAGGCATCCACCAGTCGTTGCACCGGGTCGGTATAACCTTGGGTGTAACAAACGCCCGGGTATCCCATTAGTGGCCTGGCCAGTTGGAGTAAGTCGCCGGTAAAATTATGATCGTCTGTATTTTGCAACAGGGCAGTGGCCTCGTTCACTATCCTAACCGCATCGGGCGCCACATAGCGTTTAAAGGAAATATTTTTGATATGGCTGGGCGACAGCAAATCGAAAGAGGGTGCAGTTTTTAACGGGCCACCGCCACTAATATCGGCCATGCGTACCCTAAACTGGTAGCTGTTGCCATAGTTGAGGGTAAGGGTGTTACCGATGGGCAAATAAGGATTGGCATTGTTTACAGGGTGACTGGTGTCTGCATGATTTTTATAGATGCGGCTGGCATTGTCATCGGGTATCACAATCGATCCGTTGTTCCAGTTGGCAAAATACATGGGCAACCAGTAGCCGGTATCCGAAGCGGTATCAATTTTGGTTGGATATACCTGGTAGGGCAATTCTCCCTCATAACGGCCCAGGTTAATTCCTTCCAGCATCATATCTCCCCTGCTCGACACTTCGTTCAGGCTTTCCCAGGGATTGGCAATTTCATCATCATTGCCTGCGCTACGCACATCCACGTGATAGCCCATCACACAAAGGGGCGCATCCTCCCTGTCGGTACCGCCCGCAGCAATGGCCATTTGCCGAAGGTACCAGATCAACACCTGCTCATCCTCCCATCCCAGGCGGATACCAGCTTCCTTCTGCGGGTAAATGCCGTCTGCTGCTTCTTTCAATAAATTCTGACTTGGCGGCTGATTGGCATGGACAATAGTGGCAAAGCCATGCTGGTACCTACCCGCCTCTATAAATAATTCATCGTAGGTACCCGGGGGCGTTTCGGCCGGGTTCATCACCGGGAAAGCAATGGCGGTAAACATGGGCCTTTCTTCTCCCGCCACCAGCGGTGTTATTTTAGCTGCGTATCTTTTTATAAATGGTGAGGTGGGCGGAAGGTTCGGTTGCTGCAGCGAATCCACCAATTCCTGGCGATAGTCGGAACCATCTTCCAGGTCAACGTACAACCATCCTCCTTTTTCGAAATCGCCCGGCTGCAATTGTACCGTAGTTTTGTAGAGTAATCCCCCGGCCATCGCCAGGGTGGGCTGCCGTAATAAATGGGCGTACACTTTACCCCAGCTTACTTTATGATCCAGGGGCTTTTTTACCACCGGTGCCTGGTCGCGCATGGCGCAATGATAACTATCATCCGTAACGGCATTGCGTACCCGCGGACTGGTAAAATTAAACGCCTGCCTGTAAGACAGGGGCAGGTATTTACGTACGGCGGTATCCCGACTGAGTGCTGGCGGCGCCACATGGTTGGTGCTGCCTGGTTTATCGCTGCTCCGGTTTTCATCAATGTCGAAATATTTGGGTTGGCCCTGGTCGTTTTTCGCATCCTTCAGGGTACGATAAACACCATCTATATCCGCAGCATAGTTCAATGGTTCAGTATTGCGTACCACTTCCAGGGTATCATCCCTGCCTGGGAATTCGGTAGATTGGTTTAGCAGCTTTACCACAAATACAGGCCTGGCGGTGGCAAAGGGCATTGCGCCGGCAAGATTGTAAATGGTGTCCACATTATCGAGCGGACTGATATTGCGGGGAATAAACAGGATATGCAATTGTAACAGCCCTGCTTCGTTGATGCGTTGTGGTAAGGCGATGAGCGTAAACCTTGATTGTTCGAACGACATAATTGAATGTTTTAAAGTAAATACTGTTAGATCAGGCAATCTGCCTGCTCTCGCTCCATGATTCGCTGAAATGAATGTTGATCACTAAAAAGATAGATACATCAATAGCAAAGGTGACCTGCACTTCGCAATTGGCAGGCAATCCCGGGCCGTCTTTGATTACGGTGCCCCTGGCTTCTATCATAATACAAATACATACCAGTCCGCCCAGCAATTCTGCCTGCCCTTTGAAAAGCATGAAGGCGGTGATGGCGATTTTACCATTTGAATTAGTGGCCACTTCTACACCTACCATAAAGGTTACCGAGGCGGTGCCAACCACCGGAAGCCCTACGGAGATTTGCGCCCCGAATCCAAAATGCAGTATTACACCTACTTGTGGACTGGTATCTGCTTCCAGCCGGATGCCTGCCTCCCCAATGGCAAATACACTGCCGGCACCTACACTCACGCACATCACCATCAGGCGCCCGCGGAAGGTAAAGAAAGCGCCGGCCGTAGGCAGCAACTGCGTTGGGTCGGTAGTTACTTTTAACGCCGCATTTAAATTAAAACCAACTGCCAGGCTACATTCCAGCTTTAACGGTACCTGGGGCGAATCGTAGGCAGGGCCTGGCGGGAACCGCACCATGGGAATTTCCTTGGAGGCCTCCATTTTATATTCCCAGATATCGCCACTGTTGCTCATGGCTATCTTTAATCCTTTTTTCAGGGTAGCCGCGTAATCACCGGTACTTAACGAGGCCAGCAATTCCAAAATACGGATCACCGGCTCTACAGCATCGCTGAAGGAAATTTCTGGCGTAGGCAGGTTGTTTGGTTCACTGTTGCTTCCCAAATCAAGCTCCTTCCCTTTTTGCGAATTGAAGTTGCCTTTCACCGTCATCAATTCTTTTAACGGGCCAACAGACACTACCACCGACAGGTTGTTCATCTTACCCTTCCAGTTATCCGCAGCCGAGGCTGCCAAAGAATTTACATCGAAGTCGCATTTTCCAGGGTAGTCGTTTCTCGGTCCGTCTTTCCTGGGTTTACTGCTGGCCTTGTAGCGAAGGGCGATGACGAGTTTGCCTGGCAGGTTCACCAGGTTAAAATCGCTGGAGGGCAAATCAAATTTCAGCGCCTTGTCAATCACATTACCAATGCCCTTCTTAGCCAGTTCGTACCCCTGGTCGAGCAACCTGCCATCCACCATATTGGCATGGATATCCAGCAGCTCGTACACATCTTTGCCAAGGTCTTGCAGGCCCGATTTTTTAAAGGCGTCCACCGAATTGGGTACCCCATCCGCACCTGCCTTTAATAACACCACGGCCTCGCCAAATTGGGTGATGGCATCACCAATATTGGGAAATATAGCGCTGCCTTTTAGCAAACGAAACGAATCGGCCAACAGCGGGGGCGTTTTACTCATCAGCTTGCCTACGCCAGTCTTAAAGGCCGGGGTAAGAAACAATACTTTTTGACTACCCATATTTTGCAGGAAACCATAATTTTTTGCAGTGGGGTCGGTTACAAACATATTGGCCGGATCCGCGATACGATGCAAGGTGGCGGGGTTAATCTCCACAAGCGGGTTATAAAGGTCTCTTCCGTTTACATCAAACGAAGGCCTTTCCCCTTCCCTGATAAGTGGCACGCTAAAATTAGAAGGTAGCGGAGTAACATTGCCGTTACCAATGGTATGTTGCACCAGGCTCCAGCTTCCATCTTTGGGCAGAAAAACGCTGCCCCTTGCGGAGGATACAAATACGGCGGCACCCGCTCCATTTACGGAAGCTGCCACATCAAAGCGGTTAACCCGCATGCGTTGATCCGTACCGGCCAGTTTTATAACACCGTTAATACTGCCGCCAATACTGCCACCCTTACTTCGTAAAAGTTCGGTAAAAGTCGCTAAGGAGATAGGTACCCCGGGGGGCGATAACTGGATATAGCCCAGCACACCCGAAGACGGCACCAGCACCTGGGTAGCACCACCTGCCGGTAAGGGGCTGCCACCCGTTTCCACATTATCCAATAATATATCGGCATCGTAGGTGATGGCTTGCAATTCCTCTCCCAAATACCTGAACACACCATTCTCCACTTCCTTAATATTCCGGATATTAAATACCCCCTTTACAATACCCGGGTGAAAAGTAAAAGGCGATTTCTTCTTAATGCGGGGTACATCGTGCATATAGGAAAAATCATATAATCCGGGTGTTTGTGCCTTCCAGCCGCTGTCTACCCTTGCCACATAGCCATTGCTCATACGGAAGATGGTAATGGTTCGTACCAGCTTGGCGCCAAAGGGATATTCCTTGCTCACCACCTGTACCAGTTCGTGACTGGTACGGCCCGTGTACACATTAAATTCTGCCTTACTCACCTGCGAAAAAATGGCTTCCTCATTTCCCCACTTACTTGCCATACTGGTGCCATAACCACTGATACCAATTTCTGTTACCGGCACGCCGGGACGGTTACTGAGTGTATCATCTTTGGTAAATTCATCGTTGAAAATTTTGGTGGGGGAAAGTCCGAGCGTACTTTTTGCAGGTTGCCCTGTTTGATCGAATAAATTGGCCAACTGAAAAGTATACCCTTCAAACAGCCCCTGGCCGTTATCGTTGTCAAAAGAGGAACCAGCAGTAAGTTCCAGCTGGATGCCACCGACAATGGCCTGTTCAAACTGCGGTGATATCGTTTCAATTGAGGGCTTGGTCTTCTGCGTTAATTTTTGCTGGTCGAGGATGGCAAAAGCTACCATGCCAAACGGCAGGTTGAACAAGGCGTAGGTTTTACCATCTTTTTTATGCTGAAAGGTGGTGGTGAGATAGTTGACCAACGGAATTGGCGCCAGTTCAACCGGGGTACTGGCCAGGTTACCGATCACCGTGGGCACTCCATCGTTGGGAAAATAGTTGAACCCCGGCAATGGATCTTCATTACTGGTGAAAGAAAGATTTAATAAAGGTTCCCAGGATATTCCCGGTAAGGTAAAGGCCTGCGCATTTCTGCCGGCGGTAACCATGGCATTGTCAACTATTTTTAGCGGGAAGCTGTTTGATTGCACCGCAAAGGGGATTCTCCCGCTGGCGAGTTGCTGTAAATAGGGCAATTTATTACTAAACGCAATCCCCATCTGGTTGGCGTTGGAGCTCACATCCAGTAATGAAAAGTCGGCAAATACCGGTGTTACATCCTGGCTAAAACCGCGGGCACCTGGATGGTCGATACCAATGCTGGTAATTAATTTATCTGTAAATGCCTTTCCTTTATCCTCTCCCGACGCCGGCGGCACGGGCAGTGGATTCATAAATACCACCCGCCGTGCTTCTATTTCAGTGCGGCTGGCGATGGTAAAGGGCAGTACTTTTTGCCCGGACAAGGCATGCTGGAAAAAATCCACCAATTCAAAAGAAGTAGTTACCCGTTGGGAGGTATTGTCCCATCGCACCATGGCCAGCACCCACATCCATACATCGGTGCCTGCCACCATGTTGTTGCTAATGGTGAAATTATTACCGGTTCGCTGGAACTGCCTTTTAATAATGCCGAGGTTGGCGGCGTAGGGATCAGGCAGGGTGGGGAGGTAGGCGAAAAGCCCCATTACGATGGTGATTTCTCCACGGGTGAGCGATGCTAAATCGGGCGACAGGGTGGCCTGTAGGGTAACCGCCACCGGTAGCGTGGTGGTGAGTAAGGCATTGCTGAGGGCAAGCGCCATTTTTTGCACCGGCGGTGGCGGGGTGCCTGGTACCTGGTTAGCCGGAGTAAGTAAGGTATTGTCTATAAGCATCAGCGAGCTGTTGTCTTCGCTGGCGCTGATCATAAAGGTTCCTTTCCGCGACCTTAGCGCAACGGCTTCTCCCCTGATATTGAGGGGCCTGTCGGCGGCTATGTCAAAACCTGCCTGAGTGGTAAAAATTTCGTTGCCAGAGGCGAGGGTGTTATAAACAAAGGGCACTTTTGATAAAAACCACGTGGTAACGTCCGTTCCGAAGTTCTTTCCGGCTTCGTGCCATAAACTAAATAAGTGCGTTTTGCCTTCCCCGTTACTAAGGGTATCGGTGATATTAATCCGGCCGGGCTCCATTAAAATTTGTGGCTGTAACAAGGTTATTTCCTCCCTGTTGCTGCGTTGAAGACTGGCGCTGAGCCCTGCACCGGTCTCCAGCAGCAGGGCCCCATTGCCTTCGGCTTCCAGGGGCTGCATGGCAAGTACCTGTGCCAGCGGCAGCGCCCACCAGGCCTGATTTACCGGGGTACTGCCACTAAAGGCCATCAGTGGTGACTGTACCTGGTTGATGGCTAACACCGGGTTGGCTTCCAATGCCATTAACAGCCCCAGCCGTTGTTGCTGGCTAAAATAGGTAGTAGTAGGTTGGTTGGTTTCATTACAGTTCACCGTGGTATTGTACACCGTAGCAGCGATCGCCCCTACCCGCTGGGCTCCCCGGTTGGTAAATGAAAATTGGGTAGGTAACTGCAATGTCATTTCCCTGGCATCCATGCCGTAAGGAGCGGTCGGCAGGTTGGCCGGCGGCGCTTTTTGCTCCAACTGAAGATCGCAGGTAAAAGCCGTATTACCCACCAGGACGATGCCCGATTGACTGGTAGTAAAATTACCGGTGATGCGGAGGGTACCCGAGGAAATCCTGAGGCCCGCATACAAATCTGCCGGCACGTTGTTATTGAAAAGGTTGGCCCTCACCCATACAGAATTGGGCAGGATGTTGTAAAAGTCGAGCCGGGGTATGCTGGCCTGTAAGGGGAGCAGTTGAATATTAAAGTAAAAGAGGGGCGTGGGGTTTCCCTGCACCCAAAGCGCCACGGCACGCTGCACGCGGATAAAATCGAGCCAAAGCGGTGGCCTTCGTTTAAAAACAAAGGGGCCAAGGGTTTGCGACAAACTACCCGGCAGCATTGGGTTGGAACCCCCGGCTACCTGTGAACTTTTAAACGGAATGGTGCGTGCAAAAAGATGAAACTGATCATTGGCCTGCTCCCCTGCTACCGTGGTTGCCTGCGCGAGTTCGCCCATGGCATCTACCGGCAAGTGAAGCGCTTCGCGCAGGTTATCCAGGTCGACATTCGCCAGGTTTTGGATCCCTACCTGCTCCAGGGTTTCCTGGAGCGATTGCAGGGCTTCCTGGTTGGCACCGGGTTCGCCGTCGCTGGATTGTTTGGCAAGCAATTGCACCAACGGGTGACTGTTTTCAACATTCATTGTATACTGTTTTAAGTACTTGAGTGTGGTTTAGGGCGTGGTGAAATCAACCTCGAAGCAATGGCTTCGGTTAATATCTAAAACACGTTATGGGGCTACCAGGTGGCGTTTGCTATCAGGGGAAGTAAATGTAGAAAAGAATTTTACAAAGCACTAGTGTGATTGCCAGTCGGTAGTATTGGTTGTGCAGGAGGTTGCTTTTATTGAGCCAGAGGCAGAAAGATGGTGCAGGATTTACAACAGTAAACACAACTGCCAGGCAAACGATAAGGGTTAAACGATATAAAAGACAGGCACGGCCATTTACAATAAGAGTGGAACAACCGAAACGATGTTAACGACCGAAAACACTATGGGCGCAGGACTCCGCACTGTGTAGCTTTAGTACTAATGATGGTGGACGGGCAATTGTACATTAACCCCATCATTAATTATGATGGTGCAGTTGACAAATGAAAAATCGAAAAGAGCGTATTTTATACCCGCATAGTTTTTTTTCCAGGATCAGTAACGGAAGACACAGGACGGAGTCCTGCGCCTAATTGCGTCCTGTGTCGCTCATTGCTGGTAGGCGTCTATGACTGGGTTGCTACACATCCGTTCTTTTGGTTCCGGCATACAATTCATATTCCAGCAGGCGGCAATCAATTTTACTGGTAAAAAATTCGATGCGGCGCTTTGGTTTGAGGCCTATTTTTTTGGCGAGTTCCAGGTTGCCGGTAAAAACATAGCCGGTGTACCCCTTGCATTGCTTTTTCATGAAGTCGCCGATACGTCCGTAGGTAATTTCCAGGTCGGTTGCCAGGCCTAGCCGATCGCCATATTCGGGGTTGAAATATACAACGCCATTTTTTTCCGCCGGAATGCGGGTTGTTTCAAAATCGCCGGTCGCAAATTCAATAAGGTGTGCCACCCCAGCCGCGCCTGCATTGATCGTTGAAATATTTACAGCGTCGTCGCTGATGTCTGTGGCGATTATTTCCAATCCCGGTACTTCAACGATAATTTCGTTTAACCGTTTGCGATAGTCCTCATATATTCCCGGGTTGTATCCCTGCAAATGCATAAAGGCGTAATTGCTACGGTATAAGCCGGGCCGGCGGTTGGTGGCCAGCAAAGCGGCTTCAATAGCCAGCGTAGCCGAGCCACACATGGGGTTTACAAAGGGAGATTTGCGGTCCCACCGGGTGGCCAGTAAAGTGGCTGCCGCAAGGGCTTCCAACATGGGTGCCTTGCCGGGTATTTTGCGGTAGCCATGTTTGGAGAGGGTTTCTCCTGAAGTATCAATAAAAATTGCTGCAAGTTCCTCCTTCCAGTATAAATGAATTACCGTTTTATCCAGTTCGGGGCCCGAGTTTGGGCGTACCCCCAACCTGTTTCTAAACTTGTCTACAATGGCATCTTTTACCTTTACGTTGGCAAACAGCGAATTGTTGATAGTGGCATTGTCTACATTGCTGGTGATGGAGAAATAGCCATCGGGTGCAATAATATCCTCCCACTCCAGGTGCAGCAGGTAGTTGTACAATTCATCTGCGTTACGGGCATCAAATTCACGTAAGGCATACAACACCTGGCTGGCACAGCGCAGGTGCATATTCAGCACCATGCAGTCTTCCAGGGTGCCCTTAAGTTCTACGCCGGTTTTAAACACACGAACGGGCACAAACCCAAGTTCCCGCACTTCCATTTCCAGGTAGGGTGATAACCGATTGCTGCAGGTGACAATAATTTTGCCGGGGAGATTGTATTGCATAGTGCCCGCAAAAGTAGTCAATCAAACCCGGTTGGAAAGTCAATTTTACCCGTGCTGCGATTAGAAATGAATGACTGTGGCTGCGTTCCTGCAGTGGGTGCATACCGAAGCCCGATGCAAGGAACCACCAGTGCGGTGGTAGTGGCCTAGCTGGTTGTTTAAACAACGTGGTACAATTCCAGCCGCCGGCAGGCACTTTCGAGGTTCAACCAACCCGTTACCTAAGGAAGACTACCCTTGAAAAAAAACGCCGCTCCATAGCCCTACTAAAGATGAACGGAGCGTCGCCACTTCAGTTGCCATCCGGTTCCACTGCTTGTATCCACCCTGCCTGCTAACTGCTGCTGCCCTTGCAGCTATGGATCGAATTAAAAAAAGAAAATATTACTCAATAGCCAGTTGAGTGTGGATGTTGGCGCTTCCACCTGGATTGGATACTATCGTTTGTACGGATGACAGAGCGTGTGACGTTAAAGTAATTTGCGCCGTTTCCAGGTGTAAATTGATGCGCTATTTTGACTGCCATATAATTTTTAGCGTCCGCTTTCACTTCGATTATCTTCGGGTAGTACCCGGGCATACCATTAAAAGGGGAGCCAATTTTGTTGCCGCATGCGTCAATAGTGTAGTACCGTATTGCATTGCTGTTATGCTCCATCTTTGTCGATTTTCAACAACACTATCTTTTTTGTCTGAAGGTGCTTTTTTTACTCGCGATTTGCCGGGTAGTGGTTTATTGTAAAATTGAATTACAGCCAAATGAAAACGGAATTCAGGGCTTTGTTCCAAATGTACTTTTATAGCAAGACGAATGATTAAAAGTGCCTATTTTAGGAATAGTTACTGTTGGTTTTCATCAAATATTTAAATAAAAGTTAAAACAGGGTAACAGCTTTTACTCCAATATTAAACACCCTATTTTTGTCACAAATAAAAAAAACATACTTAAACCAGTTAGGTCCGCTTTTTGGTAAAGCAGCCTGGTTCATTGTGTTTTTAGGACTTATTTCTCTAAACTATTTTCCAACTACTACTTTTTTTGTTGAATTAGGTGAAAGCCTTCTGCTTAGGTCTGCAAAATCGCAACGGGAGATATCCAAACCGACTGATCAAAACAAATCGGTTCCATTTTCAAATCCCGTTGATGAAAAGTCAGATATAAACAACAAGCATAAAGATTTTGATGAAACAATTTATTCTAAAAACAAAAGGATTGTCTCTAAAAAAACAACACTGGTTTTTAATCATCTTTCTTACGCTGTATTAAACAACATCCCGGAAAACGATCCTTTCCCCCGTATTTTTCCTAATCCATCCAATTCCTGTTTTGCCCCCCTTTATAGATTTAGTATTTTCTAAAAGTCTTCCCGCTACTATTACTATGGCTATGCACTGCCATTACAATTGCTAACTGACTAATGCTAATTATTTACGCATAAGTATTGCAGTTTTACCATCACTTTTTTTTAATTTTACCTGCCAAAATGAATAAATTATTCTACATAGTTTCTTTGCCGCTGTGTGCCCTTATGTCCTGTTCTACTTCTTCCAGCAAAGACAAAGTAATAGAGGAAGTTCCCGAAATTCCAGTGATCGTTATTAGCCAAAGAGATACTGTTATTAATACGGCCTATGTTGCCAATATACAAGCGTTGCAAAACACAGAAATCCGTAGCAGGATACATGCATTTTTAGAGGATATCCTGGTAGATGAAGGCAAGCCGGTAACAAAAGGCCAGGCGCTTTTTCAATTAAGCACCAGTGAGCTGGTTATTGGAGAGTCCAAAGCACAAGCCAATGTAGAGATCACATTGGCGGAAGCAAAAACCGCAGCGCTGGAAGTGGAAAGAGTAAATATTTTGGTAAGTAAGAACGTAATTACCCAGATAGAACTTGACCTGGCTAAAGCCAGGCTAAGAGCCGCAGAAGCAAAAGTAAGTGAAGCAAGGGCAATTGCTGAGGAGGCTAAATTAAAAAAAGGGTACACCATTATCAGGGCACCCTTTGCCGGTATTGTAAACAGGTTACCATTAAAAAAAGGAAGCCTGATTGATGAAGGAACGATGTTAACCTCCATCACCGACATTCAATCTGTATTTGCTTATTTCAGTGTTTCCGAAAATGAATACTTACGATTTAACAGGATAAAAAATACCGACAATCACCACTTCGATAGTGTGTCGCTGGTACTAAGTGATGGCAGCCCATATAAATATGCAGGCATCATTGAAACCATGAACGGGGAGATTGATCCTAGTACCGGATCGCTAACATTTAGAGCCAGGTTCGCTAACCCACAGGGGCTTTTGAAACATGGGGCAACGGGTAAAGTTTTATTGCAGGCTGATATCAACAATAGCCTGCTAGTGCCGCAAAAATCCGTTTTTGAAATACAAGATAGAAGTTATGTTTTTATTGTTGACAAAGACAATGTTATTCGCCAGCGTGCTTTTGAATATACCACCCGGCTAGGTGAATTCTATTTGATAAAAACAGGTTTAAAAAAGGGTGACCGAATTGTGTACGAGGGTATCCAGAACCTCAGGGAAGGCACCAGGATCAGGGCCAGGGTAATCCCCTTTTCCGGTATCTGACAATGGCATTTTTTACAACTGCCCTGCTACTCTTTTCGATATATAATCCCATAAAAAAATAGTAATGGTAAAGACATTTATACAACGACCTATACTTTCACTTATTATTTCCATCATCATAACCCTACTGGGGGTATTTGCGCTATTTACCTTGCCCGTAACACAGTTTCCGGATATTGTTCCACCCAGTGTTATGGTTACCGCAAAATATACCGGTGCTAATGCCGAAGTAAGTACAAAAGCAGTAACCACGCCATTGGAAAGAGCTATTAACGGCGTACCCGGCATGACTTACATGAGCAGTGTAAGCAGCAACAACGGCACCACCCTTATACAAGTGTTTTTTAAAGTTGGTACCGACCCCGATATGGCCGCGGTGAATGTACAAAACCGGGTGATTACGGTGTTGGACGAACTACCGGAAGAGGTGATAAAGGCCGGTGTTACCACCGAAAAAGAGGTAAACAGCATGTTGATGTACCTCAACATCATCAGTGATGATACCACAGCGAGCGAAGCCTTCATTTATAATTTTGCCGACATCAATATCCTGCAGGAATTGAAGAGAATTGAAGGGGTTGGTTTCGCAGAGATTATGGGGCAAAAAGAGTACAGTATGAGGGTATGGTTAAAGCCGGAGCGAATGGTTAGCTACAATATTAGTGCAGATGAAGTAGTGCAGGCATTGCGAAATCAAAATGTGGAAGCCGCGCCTGGCAAGACGGGCGAAAGCAGTGGAAAGGCTTCCACCGATATGCAGTTTGTGATTAGATATACCGGGAAATTTTTAGAGGCAAAACAGTATGAAGATCTACCCCTTCGCAGCCTGGATAATGGAAACATTTTGCGGCTAAAAGATATAGCCGATGTGGAGTTTGGAGCACTTACCTACAGTATGGTAAGCAAAACCGATGGAAAAGCATCCGCTAATATTATGATGAAGCAACGCCCCGGAAGCAATGCGCAGGAAGTAATTGAAAATGTAAAAAAAAGGATGCAGGAATTGCAGGCTACCCAGTTTCCGCCGGGGATGAAGTTTAATATCGCCTATGATGTAAGTCGCTTTTTGGATGCTTCTATCAATGAAGTGATAAAAACATTGGTGGAGGCGTTT
>JBBQOJ010000013.1:0-13385 GCA_038330815.1 Chitinophagales bacterium
CAGGCTAAAGGAGGTAGGATCCTGGTTTCGCCCGCTGTTATAGCTAGTATTGCCCCCAAAGCTAAGAACAGGAAATTGTGACATCCTGCTCTGGTGATGCACCAACCCGGCTATGGCAGCCTGTACCTCACCCTGTTTCACCGAAATATTATTCGACATGGCGTAATCAACAATCTTGCGCAGGTCCCATTTCTCCTGGGCAGAAGTTGTAAGGCTCAATAGTAAAAATGGGAAAAGGATAAAAATTGAGTATCGCATTCAACAAAAATATAACATCCATCCGTAAAGCCCCCCAGCCATTTTTACAAACGGTAACTTCTTGCCCTGTTGTTTGTACAAAATAAAAGTAAATTATAATATGTTGGGTAATCTATAGGCTATAGTGCTTTTGAATGCAACAATTGTACTCCCTGATTCATTACCGGTAATAATTTGATTTTGTTGCGACCAAAGTTTATTTACCACGTTACAGCATTTGGGAGGCTACAGCAAACCTTGTTATTTGGATACTGCACTATGTGGTTGTATGATTTTCACCCGCCTGTTTATAAATGATCTTGTTCGGCCATTTTAACAATTTATAATCCGGAAGTGAAAGGATGGTTATCCCGCAGCGAGGATTGTGAATGCCTGCTCCAAATCCTTAATAAGATAGTCTGCTTCTTCCAATCCAACGTACAACCTAATCATGCGGTGGTCGGGCTTTGCTGCGTCAAAATGATCAGCCTTTATGGCGGCACATTTGGGTATAACCAGGCTTTCGTGTCCACCCCAACTTACTGCCATTAAAATATGCTGCAGGCTATTGCAGAATTTTTCAATTTGTTCAAGCGTATCAGCTTTTATTACAAAACTCATCAGGCCGCAGGCGCCCTGCATTTGTTGTTTCGCCAACTGGTATTGTGGGAAGTTGGGATGAAAAGGAAATAATACCGTTTCCACTTGTGGATGTTGCTCAAGGTAGGCCACTACCTGTTGCGTTGTTTGGGTAATCCGTTCAAGGCGCATCGGGAGGGTGCGCAAACCCCGAATCAACAGCCAGGCATTAAAAGGGGAAATACCGCTGCCGATATTCATATATTCTGAATTAAAAATTCGCTTCATCATATCCGCACTGCCGCACAATATACCGGCTACCGTGTCACTATGGCCACCAATGTATTTGGTAGCCGATTGCAGGGTGAGGTCGATGCCATAATTGATTGGGCGTTGGTATAGCGGCGTGCAATAACTATTATCGATAATAGTAACAATGTTTTCAGCTTTTGCCAGTTCGGCTACAGCGGCCAGGTCTTGTATGGCGTAATCCCAGCTATTGGGACTTTCGAGGTAGATTACCCGCGTACTTGGTAAAATGGCGCGTTCAAAATGCTCAATCTCACGCCCATCGATATACGAAGTGGTTACGCCAAAACGGGGTAAAATTTCGTTGAACATTTTTTGCGCCCAGGTATATGGTTTGTTAACCGAAACGATATGGTCGCCCGATTTTACATTGGCCAGTACGGCAGCAAAAATGGCGGCAGCGCCACTATTGAATACGAGGCAGTCTTCTGCATTATCCAATGCGGCTAATTTTTTACGAAGGATGTCTACGGTAGGATTTAGGCCACGGCTGTACAGGTAGGTGGAGTATTCATCTGCAAATGCCTGCCGCATTTCTTCCACCGTTTTAAAGGCAAAATTGCTGCTTTGCATGATGGGTGGGGCAACGGCATTGTAATAATTTTCACGATCCTCTGCCAGTTCATTGATGATGTAGGAGATATCCATTTGATTATTTTTTTGCGATTGATTTTACAATAAAGTAAACACCGATGAATGCCGTCAATATACCCAGGCCGGTTAAGGCGGTGTACGGTTTATCAATAAAGATACTAATGGCAACAAAGCAATAGGCCAGGATAAATACCACGGGCAACAACGGGTACCATTTCATTTTGTAGATACCGCTTCCATCCAGGTGGCTGGTTCGTTTACGCAATACAAAGATGGTGGCCGCCGATAACACCATCCCGAAACAATCCAAAAAAATGGTAAAGCTTAATATTTGGTCAAAGGTTTCTGCATAAAAAACAATCAGGCAGCAGATGGAAGCGAATACACTTAAGGAGGTAAATAATACATTGGTTTTTTCAGTGCGCTGTTTAAAAGAGCCTGGCAAAATACCATCCTCGCTCATGGCCTGCATCACCCGCGGGTTGCTCATCAGCAATACATTTACATAAGCCAATACCGATAGGAAAAGGAACACTGATAAAATATTGCCGCCGGCTTCACCAAAAACATGACTGGCCATGATGGCCGCAATTCCCTTGGCGGTTTTCAATTGTTCAAAACCAATCACTTTGTAGTACGCATAGTTGATGGTTAGATAAAGTGCAATAATGATAAAAATACCAATGAAAATACCCCGTGGAATATTACGGGTAGCGTTTTTTACTTCCGCGCCAAAATTGATGGTTTGCTGGTAGCCACCGTATGTAAAAGATACCGCTACCAGCCCGATGCCAAATGATTTTAAGTATTCGGTTAACCCCGGGTTATCTGCCAGCGGGCCTGGCAGCACAGCCGGCAGGGAGGTGCCGGAAAAAAAGAGGGGAGCGATCAGGAATAAGACCATTAAAATTTTAATAATGGTCAATACGTTTTGGGCACGGGCACTCATTTTTAACCCCAGCAGGTTTACGCCGTAAAATACCAGGATGGAGACGATGGCAATTACAATTTGCATGGTGGCTATATCCTGTGTACCCGGCAATATTACCCCGGTTATATATTCTGCTCCGATGAGCGCAACGCCTGCCAGGGATGCCGCATTGGAGATTAGAATAATACAGTTAACAGCGAAGGCGATGGAGGGATGATAGGCATAAGAAAATATTTTATAATAACCACCTGTTACCGGAAAACGGCTGCCGATCTCTGCGTAAGTAAGTGCACCGCAAAGAGCTACCACGCCACCGGCGACCCAGGCAGCAAAAAACAAAAACGGCGTGGAGGAGGCAGCAGCCACATTAACGGGTGTGCGAAAAATGCCCATGCCAATCACCAGGCTCACCACAATCATTGTAAAATCAAACAGGTTCAGTTTTGGTTTTGCTGTCATGATTTGAAGATACATAAAGTGTATAGATGAAGGCCAGCCGATAAAATTAATTTTAAAGTAAGTGGCAGCGTAATTTATTCCTGCTGCAGTTTTTTAACCGGGTTTCCCAAATTGGTGACGAGAATGCTTTTGGTTGGGGAGGTGGGAAATTAGAGGACAACCTTCTTATCGCCCGTACTTTTTGTTGCTATGCGTGGCCATCTTTATGGGGATTGCAATTACAAAGTTTTTCATGAAGATGAGTAGCTTTGGTATCTTGCATGGGTTATAACGAATTACCTCTATGGTAGACTAAAAAGGAATTATGACCCATGTTTACCATGCAAGACGACAGGTATAAGTTAAAAGCAGTTTTAATTTGCCGGGATTTTCGGGTAAAAAAAATAAAAAAAAATCAACATGTATAAGAACCTAATCTGTTTCGTAGCCGCAGGGTTATTTCTCTCCTCCTGTGGAAATAGCGTCAATGAACCAAAAGAAACCACTACCACCACCACACAGCCGATGCCTGCTGCTGAACCAAAGGCCGATTTTAGCGGTGTTACTTTTGCAGTAAAGAAAGACCTGGTATGCGGCATGCCTGTTTCTGCCGGAATCAGTGATACAGCGCATTACAAGGAAAAAGTGTATGGCTTTTGTGCTACGGAATGCAAGGCGGAGTTTTTAAAAAATCCGGAGCAATACCTAACGGCGGCTAAATAATTCCGGCCCGACTTATTCATCTTAGTATACTGTCACAAAATGACCGGACCACCGATGCCATGAAAAACTGCTGTTGAACGGAGCGTCGCCAATGAAGCTGCCTTTTTATTCATGGATGGCTATATGAAAATTATGGTTGATGACGGTTCGGTAATGCTGCTTTGTGGCGCTACAGCATTTAGTCGATACCCGGTTAATTAACCGAATGGCAGGCAGCATTAATCCCGCTTCTTACAAATTTAAAAATACGTACAATGAAAAAAAAATGGGGTATAATGGCCATCGCCTGTTTACTAACTGCGTCAATGGCAGTTGCTCAGGGCGATGCAACTGCCTGGCCGCAACTGCAAACATTTCATACTTACATGTCAACTACTTTTCATCCTGCCGAAGAGGGTGATTTTGCACCGCTGAAAGCCAGGGCCGATAGCCTGTTGGTGGCAGCAACCCTTTGGCAGGCTTCCCCGATACCTGCCAATTACAAACCGGCAGAAACAATTGCGGCGCTAGGTAAATTGGTAAAGCAGTGCACGGAAATTATGAAAGCCGTGGGCTCGAATGCGGATAATGTTACCTTGATGAAAAAAATTACCGGGGCCCATGATATATTTCACACCATCGTAGGGGAATGCCGGAAGGAGGACTAACCTGCCTGAAAGGTTGAGCTAAGCATGACTACTACTATTAGCTGATGCAGTCGAAATTGTTATATGCATTTACAAAAAGCCATCCTAACCGGTGGCTTTTTTCGGTTACATCGTTCGTTTTTTGGGGCCGGATACTGCCATAGTAAATCGTTTTTTTGTTGCTGGTGAACGCAAAGTGGACGTGATCTTTGCGGAATGAGCTTTTATATATTTGGGTGACTACTTGTTTATCCTGTTAAATTATTTTGGCTAAATGCCTTTCAATCTCCCTACATTTGCATCGAATTTGGTTCCCGGTGCAAGCCGGGATTAAAAGGGAAGTCCGGTGTAAATCCGGCGCTATCCCCGTAGCTGTAAGGCGGCCCCAAGCCTACCCTTTAATGGGTTTGGAAGAAAGGCAACTTCTCTCACACCACTGTTTACAAAACGGGAAGGTGAAGTGAACGCCAAGCCAGAAGACCTGCCAGGTATCAATTTAATCATTCACGGCTTTCGGGTGAAAGGCATGGAATGTAAGCGCTGCAAAGCATTTATATTCTTAACGGGTGTTGCGTGTAATTGCCGGCACCTCAATTTTCCGGAAGCAGTCACAAAAAATTTTTCATTGATGAAAAGAAAATTTTTATTTGCGGCTGCTGTAATTTTCAGTAGCCATTTGTGTGCCCAGCAGGACAGTACAAAAAGTTTAGATGAATTGGTGGTGACCGCTACAAAAACACCTGTTAAACAATCGCAAACCGGCAAAGTGGTAACAGTAATTGATCAGCAAACACTGCAGCGCGGCGCCGGCAAAACCCTCACGGAAATTCTTAACTACCAGGCAGGCATATTTATAAACGGGGCCAACAATACTTTGGGCACCAATCCTGAAAATTACCTTCGTGGTGCCGCCCCTGGCAATACCCTGATCCTGTTAGACGGTGTGCCGGTAAATGATCCATCTTATATTAATAATTCATTCGACCTTAACACCATTAATCCCGCCCAGGTAGAAAGAATTGAAATATTAAAGGGTGCACAAAGTACGTTATGGGGTAGCGATGCCGTAGCAGGTGTAATTAACATTATCACAAAAAAAGGCGGCACCAGCCGGTTCAATCCCAATGCAACCCTTACCTATGGGAGTTATAACACTACCAGGGCCAATGCGGGCATCAGTGGCCAGCTTGAAAAATTTACCTATAACCTGCAATATAATTTACTGGATAGTAAAGGGTTTTCTTCGGCAAACGACAGCACGGGTGGAAAGAACTTTGATAAGGATGGATTTAACCAACACGGTATACAGGCCAATATTGCTTATGCATTTACGCCCAGGTTTTCAATCACGGCCAGTTCCATTTATGGAAAATACCATACTGACCTGGATGCCGGGGCGTTTGCAGATGACAGTGATTTTACCGGTATCAACACCAACAGTATGCAGTCGGTAGGCATGGTGTATAAGATCAATAAAAGCACTTTCCATTTTACCAATACCTTGATTTACGCCAAACGATTGCTGAATGATGACAGCGCCAGCGTGGGTGGTTTTGCAAAATATTCCCGTGCAGCTTACAAAGGAAATTCGCTGGTGTCGGAGTTGTTCGGTAATTTTCACCTTTCCAATAAATTGTCACTCGTATCTGGGGTGCAGCGTATGGGCCAGGGGACTACCCAAAGTTATTTTAGCATTAGTAGTTTTGGCCCTTATGAAGCAGCGCCCCTTGACAATAAGGATGCAAATACTACTAACTATGCCGCCTATGCGTCGCTGATGTTGCTGAACCTGCAGGGTTTTAATGTGGAGGCGGGGGTACGTTATAATAACCATAGTCTTTATGGCAGCAACGCTACTTATTCGTTCAACCCTTCATACAACATCGACGAAAACACCCGCGTGTTTGTAAACATCTCCAGTGCCTATAAAGTGCCTTCACTTTACCAGTTATTCAGTGAATATGGAAATAAGGAACTGCAGCCTGAAGAGAGTAATAATTACGAGGCAGGTGTGCAAAGCCTTAGCAATAATAAAAAGAACTCCCTGCGCATCGTTGGGTTTAAACGGGATATACGGCAACTACTTATATTTTATACCGATCCCGTAACTTATGCAAGTAACTATATCAACCGGGATAAGCAAAACGATTATGGCTTTGAGTTGGAGAGTACTATGGCTATTGGTAAAATTGGTAATTGGGTAAACAATGTTACCTATGTAGATGGAGAAGGGATTACCGATAATGTGAAAGTGAAAAACTTTTATCGCCGGCCCAACTTTACCTTTTACAGTACCCTTACATTGCAGCCGCTTAAGCAACTAACATTGATGCCTGCTTTTCGTTTTGTGGGTAGCAGGTTAAAGGGGGAGTTTGATGCAGGGCCGGCTGCCATGCCCCCATTTTACACTGTTGATATGTATGCGGCCTGGCAGTTTAACAAACAACTACGAAGTTTTGTAGATATGCGCAATATCACCAACCAACAATTTTTTGATGTGAGTGGGTATAACAGTAGGGGTGCAAATTTTACAATAGGGGTAAGTGCCAGCTTTTGATAAGCAATATATAGATTTATGCCTGTGCAGTAGTCAGCTTTTTTTAGAAGGAGCCAGGATGGTGCAGCAGGGATTTTCTTATGTTAAAATCTTTTTCCGGGCAAATAAGTGAATAGCGGGTGTAGTTTTCAGTATTACCTGGTATTGACATTGCAGTGAACATAGTAGCCCGTTAGCTGGCGGTTTGTTTGATTATTTAAACAATTCTGTTTGTAAAACTTGTACAAGGGCGATAATGTATGCCAGCTTCGAGCCGTTAACAAGGGAAGCCCTCCCGCAGGTAATTTATAGTTTGGGATGAAAGGCGGAGCTAAAAAATTAGCACTGTGTATCCCCGGGTAATTTTGTTAGAGCAACGCAAACAAATTTACCTAAACAATTTTGCGCTGGTAGTTGTTTCAGTCGTATAATTGCCTGGCCATTTAGTAATTATACTATTGGCAACCTTTTATTTTTAAAAACATAAACGAATATACATACATGTTACCTGAACCTTCCAAAAATCGTAGAGCACCTTTGCTATGCTGGGATTTGTTTGCCGTTCAATACAATTCTTTGATGCAGGCGGCTAACGAACAACAGGAATCAGTTAGGGCAGTACGGGAATTGGCACGGAATAATAAGTGGAGTAGAGAGCAGTTACAGGAGGCCATTGATAATATGCATGCTTATGTGGTGGTGGTCACCGACAAATTACAACGGATTGCCTTCACCGGGCAAGGGTTTTTCGAAATGACAGGTTATTCCGGGGAGGAAGCAAAGGGAAGAAATCCCAAATTTTTACAGGGCGCTGCCACCAATAGAATGAACACTGGGTTGGTAAAGCAGCAATTGAACCAAAACGAACCCTCTGAAATAATATTGGAAAATTATCGGAAAAACGGGGAACTCTACCTTTGTAAAATTTTGATCAAGCCCGTATTTAACATGCGCCGGCAGTTGGTTAATTACATCGCCTATGAGCAGGAAATAGCGGCTTAGATTTACTTCATTTTTCCCGCTGTAAGAGCTGATTTTTTTAGCGTTAAATTACGGGGAACCCTCCAGCGGATATTTCCCGCTGATAATCACTGATTGTTACTGTTTATTGCTGTTGGTTTTTTTCCGCGTTGATCTGCGGGGAACCTGCTTGGTGCGTTTTTCCCGCTGATATTCGCTGATTTGTCCCGCTGATTTTCACTGATTGTTGCTGTTTATTGCTGTTGGTTTTTTTTCGCGTTGATCTGCTTGCAACCTGCCATACGTATTTTCGCCTCTGATTTCGTTATTTGTGGGAAACCTGCTGAAAGTCGCTTCCTGGTTTTTATCTACTGACATCTTCTTCTAAATTTGACATTCGCCCGGGATAACATCCATAATAATTCGAAGGATTGTACAACCAATTGAAAAATATTTTTCCTGCCTGAATTATTGGCGGTTATTTGCACTTGAATTAAGGTGATTATTATTTAATATTTATTAAATGCGTGGAATCATTGTTTTAATAGGATTGTTGATAAGTGGGGGCCATTTTCAAAGAGCCAGCGGACAGTTTACATTTAAAGGCAGCGTGGTCAATAGTGAGTCGGGAGCGAGGGTGCAGGGTGCCACCCTATCAGTAGGGCAACAGGTAGTTGCCATCTCCGACTCAGGTGGAGCATTTGAATTTGATAGTCCGCAGCAAACGCTCACCATTGTTGCTACGCATGTTGGGTACCGGTTACAATTCGGTCGGTATACCGCCGGTGGAACCCTAATACTTATGTTGTCACCAATGGGTGAATACCTGGAGGAGATGGTGGTTACCGCTTACGAGCGCAATACCGTCTTAAAAAATATACCCGTTACCGTTAGTGTATTAAGTAAGGCCGATCTTCAACGGTATGGAGGGGCTTCTATATTACCCGCGGTGAATACGGTGCCAGGTGTTAAGATGGATGAGCGTAGTCCTGGTAGCTACCGGCTATCTATCCGGGGCAATTTATTGCGTTCCCCCTTTGGTGTGCGTAATGTGAAAGTATACTGGAATGGCATTCCTTTTACAGATGCCAATGGCAATACCTACCTCAACCAGGTAGGGTTTACCAATGTAGGTAGGATAGAAATTATCAAGGGGCCGGGTGGCAGTATGTATGGAGCGGGTACCGGCGGCGTAGTGTTGTTGAGCAGCCCTGTGGCAGGATATAAGGAGAATAGTATCTCCATCAGTTCCCTGGCAGGCAGTTATGGTTTAAGGGAAACCAACCTTGCGTACCGCAATGCCACCGAAACAGTAAATCAAAGTTTGCAATATTCTCACCAGTACAGCGAGGGATGGCGGGAGCATACCAATACCCGTAGGGAGGTTGCCAATTATACGGGCACATTTACAATAAATGCGAAGCAGACCTTACATACCAATATTTTTTACAGCGACCTTTATTATCAAACGCCGGGAGGGTTGACAGCCATACAACTGGCCGCTAATCCACGCCAGGCGCGGCCGGCAGGTGGACCCTTTAGGAGTGCAGCACAGCAGCAGGCCGCTTTATTTGTTAAAACGTTTTATGCAGGACTTTCGCATGCCTATCAGTTCAATGAGCAATGGAGCAACACTACCAGCGTGTATACGTCGAATACGCGTTTCCGCAACCCAAGTATATTGAACTACCAGCGTAAAACGGAGCAAGGCATTGGTGGGCGGTCGGTAACACAATTCACAAAAGGTAAGTTACGGCTGCACGCCGGGGGCGAGTACCAGTATGGCTTTACGTCTACACGTACTTTTGGCAATCGTTCGGGTTTATCGGATACCCTGCAGTTTGATGACGAAATTGCTGCGCAGCAATACAATCTTTTTCTGCAAACGGATATTACCATTGGCCGGCACTTAATTCTCAATGCCGGTATTAGTTACAACAATTACGGTTATGGCTTTACCCGCCTCAATAAGCTGCCGGTTAATACGATCAATAAAAACTTCGACCCCGTGCTGGTGCCCCGGATTTCGCTGCTGCAGCCACTGGGTAACCGGTATAGTGTATACGCCACCGTTAGCCAAGGATATTCTCCTCCCACGATTGATGAAATTGTTCCCTCCGCCGGAATATTCAATGCGGCTTTAAATGCGGAGAAAGGTACCAATTATGAAATCGGCGTTCGGGGAGAATTGCTGCCTGGTAAACTCTATGCGACTGCTGCAATGTACCTTTTCAATTTAAAAAATACCATTGTAACGCGTCGCGATGCTGCCGGGGCTGATTTTTTTGTGAATACCGGTAAAACCGACCAACGGGGATTGGAGATAGCGATGAATTATTACCCGGTTAGAAACACGGCGCAGTGGCTGCAGGAACTAAAACTATGGACGTCTTATACTTATATCCGGGCGAGGTTTACCACTTACCAACAGGGCAGTAATGATTTTTCAGGTAAAAAACTAACCGGCACGCCACCCCATGTGGTGGTGGCAGGTGTGGACGCCATTACCCGTATCGGGCTATTCGCCAACCTTACCTATAGTTACACTGACCTAGTTCCCCTTAATGATGCGAATAGTTTTTTTGGTACACAGTATAATTTATTTTTTGGAAAAATGGGGTTTCGGAAATCCGTTGGTAAAAAACTGCAGGGTGAATTATACATCGCCTACGACAAGTCGTTTAACGAATTTTATGGCCTGGGAAACGACCTGAATGCTGCGGGCAATCGCTTTTTCAACCCTTCCGCGCCGCAAAACCTGGTGGGGGGCATCAAAGTGCAGTTTAACCTGTAGAGCTATCTGCGGCAGGGATAGGAGAATTCATTAACAAGGGCCCCTGTTTTTCACCTTCGCAACTATTTGTTCATATAAGAAAATACCTCCGGCGTATTTTTTGTACTCCTTTTGTGAGCTTTGTCTTTTGCAATTTTTTTGGAAGCATGGTGCCGGTTAATGGCTCACGGAAAAAAGCTGGTAGCACAGCTACGTATTGAAATTATATTATTTATCCTGTTGGCATTTATGGAAATTTATTTAGTAAGGCATACCACGCCTGATATTGCCCGGGGAATTTGTTATGGCCAGGCCGATATTGGTGTAAAGGAAACCTTTTACCAGGAGGCCGCCATTATACAGCAGCACTTACCGGTACAGCCGGCAATTGTTTATTCCAGTCCGTTACAACGATGTATTCGCCTTGCGGAACATTTATTTGCCGATCACCGGGTGCAACAACATCCCGACTTGATGGAAATTAATTGCGGGCATTGGGAACTGCAGCCCTGGGATGATATACCCAGGGACGAAATAGCCAACTGGATGGAGGATCATATCAATGTGCGCATTCCTGGAGGTGAAAGTTATACCGATGTATTTGAACGCGTAGCGGCCTGTTTTAATCGGCTTCTCCAACAACATAAGGTACCTCCTCAACTGGCCACCGAAACAAATTCACCTGTGGCGCAGGGGCAACAGGCCGTCATTTTCGCCCATGGCGGTGTAATACGGAGTATTTTATCCCATATTACCAAAACCCCGCTGAAGGACTCCTTTAGTTTGTTTTCGTTGTACTATGGTTGTGTTATTAAGATTGTACAACGCAACGATCAGCTACTGCACGAAGTTTTGTCGAATATTGCGCATGAAAAGGAAACCCACAAACCTTCCTATTTATAGCGATTTACCTTTTTTTAACCTTTATATTTGCAAAAATTTTTAACCAGTGGATTTAAGTAATATCACCATCAAGGAGATTTTAACGGTAAGTTTTACACTTTTTGCCGTTATCGACATGGTGGGTAATATACCGGTGCTGGCTACTTTGCGGTTGAAAATGGGGGGAGAAATACGATCGGTACAAGCTACCCTGGCCTCGGGTGCACTGATGATCCTGTTCCTTTTTTTGGGGGAACAATTCCTTGGATTGTTGGGGCTGGATGTACAATCCTTTGCAGTAGCCGGCAGTATCGTCATCTTCATTATCGGTTTGGAGATGGTACTGGGACATGAATTTTTTAAATCGGATGGCAACCCGAAGAGTGGAAGCGTGGTGCCCATTGCTTTTCCGCTGATAGCGGGGTCGGGCACCCTGACAACCATCATGAGTTTGAAAGCGAATTATTATGATGCCAACATCTTTTTCGGCATTTTAATTAATTGCGTGGTGATTTTTGTGGTCCTAAAATCATTAAAGTGGATAGAAAATTTTTTAGGTCCGAATGGAATGACAGTGATAAGAAAATTTTTCGGCGTAATATTGCTGGCCATAGCCGTCAAAATTTTTGGTAGTAATATTGGACAGTTTGGAAAATGATGCTTTAAAGAGGGCATCAGCACTTAGGCCGCGTAGTACAATGGATAGTATAAGGGCCTCCGAAGCCCCAGATCCAGGTTCGATTCCTGGCGAGGCCACCAAAGCACAATAATCAACGGGACTTAAAAAGCATTAACCCACACCAAAGGCAATACAGGTGTGGGTTTTTTCGTTTTTGGGAGAAGTTGGATTCCCGTTAATTCGTTTACACTTTTGTGAAAAATTGTAATCTTTAGGCTATGTTAATTCCCAGGATATCAGTGTTGTTAAACTGGAGAAACAAGACCAATGTTTCCGGGTTGTACTATGCTTTTATCCGAATCAAAATCTATAATACTGCCCGGTATTATAGAATAGAAGTTCCGCAAAAAATACATCCCGGAGAATGGAATGGAAAGGACGACCAGTGGGTTAAGACTTCACATCCTTTTTCTTTCGAGATCAACAGCAAGATCAGGGAGAAGAAGAATATTATCAACGACTTAATTAAGCGGAGTTATAATTTCAATAAGAACCTAAATTTTGAGACTATATTTTCTCATCTCAAAAAGATAGGTGATGTACATTCTTTTTATGATTTTATGCAGGGATACATCAATCAACCTCTTTAAAAGCTGGAAGAAAATACATTAAACAAATACAGGACGACTTTAACTCACCTAATAAAATTTAGGAAGCAGGTTTATTTTTCAGATATTGACAACCTCTTTATCCAGGATTTTTATAAATATATGCAAACAGAACTCAGGCTGGAAGGGGCAGCATGCCAGAAATATACGGAAGCCTATAAAAACGTGATAATACACGGTAGAAAGGAAAATTACATTGATCTTACACAGCTTGATTTTTTATTTGATGATGTTAAAGTTAAAGTGCTAAGGTAGTTTGGAGGAGCATTTAAAGAAATTGAAACTGTTGTTTATTTTAATGAAATAGGACGAGGAAGAAGTGCTGCACAGAATATTGAAAATATATGCTTTTCAAAAGATGGGCTTTTTGCAAATGAATTTGGTAACAACTGGAAGGGCAGATTGCCTTTGGAAAGGTGGCGTGGCAAGGTTGGCTTTACCGCAATTGTATTACGTCCATTCTGGCAACGACTTTAGCCTGGATATCAATAATCCAAAAGCGCCCCAAAT
>JBBQOJ010000014.1:0-13237 GCA_038330815.1 Chitinophagales bacterium
GGAGAAGTGAGGGTGCGATAATTTTGTTGAAGTGTTTGCTTTACCTGGGGGGCCGCAGTTAAACTATCAATGGTAGCATAATCTGCCTCCCGCAGGTAAATGGGCAGGTGCTCATTCACCGTAGCCAACAAACTCAAGGCAAGGCTGTCTTCCACCCGGTAGCGTATATCCGCCACCGTTGTACCCAACCGGGCACGGGTGGCTGTTACCAGTGCTTCGGCATAATCCACCAGCGTATCGGGCGATGGTGCTGCCGTGGAGTCTTTTAAAGATACGGTGACTACCAGCTTATCCATGAACCGAGAATCGGTGAAAACCTCGTTAAGGCGCTTCGATTTTTTATCAGCCGGTAATACCTTTGAAATATCTTCTTCAAAAGCCACCCGCTGGGCAAAAAAAGCCGCCCCTGCAAAGCTGAGTGCAAACAAGGTATAAAACACCCGCGGGTGACGATTAAAATACCTGTAAATGCTGATAAAAATTGTTGCCATTTAATTATACCTACCCGTTAAGCACCCGTTTGCTTTTAAATAATTTTAATCCGATCCAGGTAAGTAACCCTGCGCTACTACCCGCCAGTATTGCCAGGGTAAAACTACCATAAATATATTGCCGGAGGTTTTGCTGGATGGAAGCAAGGGTAAGCGAGCGACTGAAAATAAGCGAGCCCGCATTGTCCCCCATCCACCAGGCGCCGGTTTTATAACTCAAAAAAATAATTAAAGGTATCATGGGGGGCAAACTGATATTGGCGGCCACAATCACCAATATTTTATTCAGGCGTAACAACAGTGCCAGTGCAATGGCCACCACCAATTGGAAGCCCCAAATGGGCACAATACCCATAAATATACCAAAGGCAACGGAAACGGCTTTGTTTTGATCCGTATAATGGGTGCTAAAAAGCTGTTCCTCCAGGAAATCCTTCCACTTTTTTTTTTCAAACAACGCACGAAAAAAATTACGTGGCTTTATATAGCCAAAAGTAATCAGCACCAAAAAGGTATTGAGTATACTGATGCGGGTAAAATCCTTAAAAGGCCGGAAATGCGTTACCCGCTGTTCTTTTGGCGGGTAATACACCGATACCGGCACGGAAGTAATGTTTATTCCCTTCCAGGCCGCCCTTACCAACACTTCAATTTCAAATTCATACTTGCGGGTAATAAAGCGGGTATCCTTCAGCAGGGCAACCGGATAGAGGCGGTAGCCCGACTGCGTATCCGCAGCGCTGATACCCGTTTCTACCTTAAACCAAAAATTGGAAAAAGCATGGCCAAAACTACTTTTGCCAGGTACCGAAGCCTGGTCCATATTTCTTGCGCCAATGATAATGGCATTGGGTTCGGTTTGTAGCTTTTCAAAAAAGGCAGGGAGGTCTTTGGCAAAATGTGGCCCGTCGGAATAATTGGTGTGGGCGTTTTGGTAACCATTTTAAACAGCACGCGCAAACGCTTTTCGAATTGCCCATCCCTTGCCCCGATTTTTTGGGTAGGTTACTAATTCTATGGCCGGGAACTGGCCGGCCACAGCAAGGGTATCATCGGTTGAGCCATCATTCACCACAAGAATATGCGGGGTGAAGGCTGCCACATCGTTGATCACGCCGCCCAGGGTGGATGCATTGTTATAGGTAGGAATGATTACGCAAACCTTGTATCCTTCCAAACTGCCGCGCTGGGTTGTTACACCACTCATTACAAAGATATATTTACAAGGTAGAGAATAAAAAGCCAGGGTTGGTTTTGAAAACTGCAAATCTATAGTAAAATCGCATTTTAACCTATAATCAATACCTCGCTACCGTTTCGTGCCTGGCTTACTTCGGATATTCTGCAAACGCGCTGTACTCCACAGCAGGCGCAGACTAAGTGATAGGCGCTGAATTGAGATCATTGGCAGGAATAAATATTAGGCGCAGGACTCCGTCCTGTGTCTGCTGTATTACTAATGCTGCACCTGGTGGGCGCTTCCCCTTGTACATGAACACAGTTTTTAAATTTATGATAGCATGCTCGTTAAATAAAAAATCAATTAATACCAAAATCATACTAACTAAAATGCAGGATCAGTAACGGAATAGACACAGGACGGAGTCCTGCGCTTAATTAATTGTGTTGACACTGACTCGTCCCCAATGTTTAACAGAAGGGCGGCATTCACTACTAACCGTTACCGTTAGGGTGTTTTAACAGTATGTTTTTGATCCCGGGCGTTGGCCCGGCTTATTTCTTCCTAATTTTATTACTTGTTTAAATGCCCGAGGCTATTTTTTTAATTATGCATTATCTATACATCCCTTTTTTAGCTATACAGTCCATTTTTTTTATGGCAATTGTACCACCGGCTCCATTTTCATCGATGGGGGTAAGTGGCGAAAATTTGCAGGCAGGGGTTCGCCTGGCCACTGATTGCATGGTAAAAGGGCAAACGGCCATCCCACCTGCTATTTACCAGGATGCCGAAACCCGGCTAATGGAAAAGCTGATCGGGCCCTGGCTATTGATTTACACCAACCAGTACAGGAAAGAAAATGGCGTCGATACCCTTTTGTATGATGCCTGCCTGCAAAAAGCCGCGGCGAATCATACCAATTATCTTTATAATGAAGCCAGGGTGACCAACCAGTTTACACTGGTACATCAACAAACTCAGGCTTCCAAATGGTTTACCGGTAAAAGTCCGTCCGACAGGGCGCTGGCGGCAGGATGCATAAAATATTGTGGTGAAAATGCCTTGTACACCTCTCTTCCCTCGCTGCCGCCCAAACCCGGGAGCGGCCAGGTCAGACTGGAAGCACTGGCAAAAGAAATAGCCCATAATATGGTGTTTGAACGATGGCATAAATCAAGCGGCCACCGTGCCAATATGCTAACAAAGGGATATACCACGTTGGGGGTGTCGGTGGCTATTGCCAAGCAAATCACCGGTACCGGCGATGAATCATCGCGCCGGATGGTGGCTTTTGGATTACAGTTAATGGCTTATTAAGCAGGATATAGCACGTACTGTTTTGTTTTCTACGCCTTCCCTCCTTCCACGGCAATTGCTGGTTCATGGTCTGCAAGGCCGATTACCCCCTGTTTTTTATTGGCGGGCAGATGTAAACAAACCGTGCACGTAGGTGCCGACATGGTGTTTTTAGCGGACCAAATGCCGAAATTGACTGGCAGCCTGGGTTTATGGGGCAACAGGTACCAGTGTGCAACGGCAATTTGGCTGGTGCTTGATAATCTTATCCAGCCACGGTTTCGCCCAGCAATTCATCCAAGGTATCAATCAATGCTTCTGGTGGCCGGTAAGTAAATAGGCCGGTATCCTGGTGGTCTCTCACCCCCCTGACAAATAAATAAATCACCCCACCAAAATGGGTGGCATAATCGAACCCCGGCAGCCTCAGTCGCAGGTATTTTTTTACAGCCAGTGTGTATACCAGGTGCTGCAGGTGGTAATTGGAAGCCGCCATTGCCTCCCTAATCCTGCCGGGCGAATAGTCGCTGGTGAGATCACCTAAAAAGTTAGACTTCCAGTCGAGGATATAATATTTCCCGGCATGTTCAAAAAACAGGTCAATCTTACCATTCATAATGCCTTCCAGTTCTTTTGCCTGCCTTACCTGGAAGGGCAGGTCGGGTGTGGACAGCCGGTTGATAGTGGCCGGGTGAAAGGGCTTTACATTAAAATCAAATTCCAATTCGTTGAGCCGGTTGGCCCGTTTCAATTCCGCCAGGCTAAAATGGCTACCGGCAATGGATAGCCGCGCAGTAGTAATATGGTGCAACAGTTCCGTCAGTCCTGCTGCATATTCCTCCCCTGCTCCCGGGATAAACCGCCTTAATGCATCCCCGATTGTTTTATCCCAAAATACTGAATCTGCAAAATCGATACGCTCTAAAATATAATGTATCAGGTTACCGGTATTGGCACCCCGTTTCAACTGTTTAAAAATAAATGCCGCATACCCCTGCAAAGGCAGGTTACTATTGCTAATATTTGCGGGCAGGTGCCCGGCATCAAGGTAGGTATAACTTAGCTTGCGCCAGTTAATGGCCGTTAGCTGAAACCCTGGGGCAAGGGCATATACCGGCCGCAGGTTAGCCGCCTTGTCAAACAACCTAAACCGCGCAGGCAGGTCAGGGGATACTTGAAAGGCAATCAGGGGCGATTTAAACTCCTTCGCCATTTGAATAAAGGGGGCGAGGGCCGACTGGCTGTACCTGCCATAGGTGTTTTTATTAAGATAACATTTGTACACCGCCCTGGTAACGGCCACGTATACCAGCCGCCGGTTTTCCTGCTCCAGTTGTTGTTCGGTGATACGCACCTGCTCATCATTCAACAGGCCGGTATCGGCAAATAAATAATCCCCACTCTCTGCATCCCGGAAGGTCAAAAAATCAAATTTGGTAGCGGCCTGTAAGTCGAGGAATGGGGCAAAAACAATATTGTATTCAAGCCCCTTACTCTTGTGAATGGTAACAATTTTTACTGCCTCCTCGTCACTCTCCACCCGTTGTTCAAATTCATCTCCTTCCACTTCCATACCCTCCACCCCCCGTTGTAACCAATTGGCTAATTCAAGCGGGGAAAACTGCTTTTGTGTTTGAATCTTGTGCAACAGTTCCATCAACTGAAGTACATTGGTGACAATGCGCTCCCCATTGGGCGTTGCAGCGCTTAATAATACCTGCTTTACGCGGTAGTCTGCCAAAAAACGGTTCAGCATCACGTACACTCCCTCCTGTTCCCACAAGTACTGGTAATTTTTAAACCTGTTCAACGCCAATTCATCCTCCAGTGCTAATATATCCGCAGCCTTGTATCCCGTTAAAGGCGACAATAAAGCGCGGTTGATACCGGAAGCGTTCACATTAATTACCGCCGCCAATACATACAGTAAGTGCTGTGCTTCGGCCGATTGCAATAACTTACTGTCATCAATGGTAACTGCCGGAATACCATAGCGGGATAACAGATGTTTAATGGTAGCTGCCTGGCTATTTTTTCTTACAAGGATTCCGATATCCGAAGGGCGCACGGGCCGGTGTACCCCTTTTTCCAACAGGGTATACCGGCCGCCGGAGAGTAAATTTATTATTTGAGCCGTTACCGTTTGACTTATAGATTCATTGGTAGGATTCTCAAAAATGGTGATCGGTACGGCTGGTTTTTTCTCGACGTACAACACGCCTTTGGTAGTACCAGGTGGTGCTTGCACCAGGGTGTATTTTACTTCCCCTGATTCACCTGAAAAACAAAAAGCATCAAAATCTTTCGTCGGCATAAAAAAAGCATTCATTGCTTCAATATAGGGTGCCGATGAACGATAATTCAGGTGCATGTTGTAGATGTTGGCTACGGTTTGCTTCGCTTTAAAATAGGTGAAGATATCCGCCTTCCGCCAGGCATAAATAGATTGCTTTGCATCGCCGATATAAAAAAGAATACATTCACGGGCAAACAGCCGGTTAAAAATTTCATACTGCATTTTATCGGTATCCTGGAACTCATCAATAAATGCTGCGGTATATTTTTTCTTTAATGATCCAATCAAAAATTCATTATTATCTACCACCACTGCCTCGTACAACTTATTAATCATGTCATCAAACCCAAGCTGGTTATGCTGTTCTTTATGTAAGGTAGTAGCGGCTGCTACCACCTGCAAACCGAGTTGATACACCTGGCTGATCAGCAATTTTACCTGCCGCGACTGATCATTGATAACAGGTGTTAATTCCTCAATTATTTCTATTACCTCTCTGTACAATTTTAGCACATAGGCTTTTTCTTTATTACCCTTGATCGCTTCCAGCAATGCCGGGTAGTTATCCAGCAAATGGCCCATGTTTTTCGCCGCAAACTTGTTGTTAAGCGTGGCGGTACGGATCGCCCCAATATTTCCGGCAATGTAATCAACGGCCTGTTGTATAATTGCCTGCGCCTGCTCTTCCAGTGCCATTAAGGAATCGGCCAGTTGTACCTGGTGTTCCGGGCTTAAAAAACCATCGGTCAAGGGTGTGGAGGGGAAAAGTTTTTTACCCGACAATCCCATTTGCATCACTGCCACCAGCCGTTGCCGGGTTAGTCCGGCCCCGGATAATGCTTTTAGCAATGCAGGGTGCATCGTGGTTACGTGCCTTCTCCAAAATACATTCACCTGGTCAGTTAAAATAGCCGGGAGATCGGTTAAAATGGTAGCGCCAAAAACCTGGCGGGTTTCAAAAGCAAACTCCGTTAGTACCCGTTGGCAAAAACTATGAATGGTTAAAATGGCAGTTTCATCAAGAAACAAGATGGCCTCCTGCAACAGTTGTTGCGTTACTGCCTGGCCCCTGTCAACGTCGTTGATGGAAGCCTGCACAATTGCGGTAATGATTTCATCGCTTACCGGAATTCCCTGGCTCACTTTTAAGGCATTGCGCATAAACTGGCGGATACGGGTCTCCAGTTCGGCTACTGCTGCCTTCGTAAAAGTTACCATTAAAATTTGTTGAATCGGCATTCGCTGCTCAAGTACCAGGCGCAAGGTTAACACCGCAATGGAATAGGTTTTACCTGTACCAGCACTTGCCTCAATCAAATTACTTGACGAAAGTGCCACCGTTGCCGCATTAAAAGGTTGATATTTATTGGTATCGTTCATCAGGAGGATTGTTTTGAAGCATTCGGTAAGCCAAACAGTGCCGGAAATATTTCGGCCAGCGGGGAAAATAATGCCTCGGTATTATTGATAAATCCTTCATAGGTGGAGACCTGCTCAAATAAACCGTGGCCGAATTCCCTCAACAGGTATTCATCAGGTGTTCGCTCCATATAATTGGCCACCATCTTAAAAAACTTTTCTTCATCCGCAGCAACCAGTTTAAGCGGGTTCTCCGTAAAACCCGGGTAAAATAAAAACAGTTCTTCATGCCCGGCCTTAAAGTTGGCCAGCCATTCTGTAACCATCTCTACTGCTTTTTCCCGGGTATAGGTTGTTGCTTCAATACAGTACACTTGTTCGTCGGTGGCAGATAAAAAATTTAAACCATACGAGTATCCGCCCGCCCTGGCCAACACATAGGTTAGATAGGCTTTCAGCAGGTGCTTGTATTTATTTTTAGAAAAACATACCACCAGCAAATGATTATTATAAATATGCTGCAGTCGACCGGTAATCAAAGTTTCCCCCACCTGGAAGTGCAGTTGGGCAGTGGATGGCGGGGCGTCGCCGGTACACTGGTTAAATAATGTCTTCGCCGGCGTTACCGCTTCCAGTATGGTATCCATCACAATTGCTCCCATATTTTTCAGCGGCAACAATCCTGTTTTTACCGCCCTTTCCTGGTAGCCGGGTAGCGCCGCAGGGTTAAGGTATAAAAGGTCGTTCTTTAGTTTCCAGGCCTGCAGGCCATCCAGCTCAAACACCTCTGTATCTGGCAACAATACTTCCTCCCCGCTATAATAAATGGACAATACTTTATTGTAATACCATTTAAACGGGTTATCAAAAAAACGCAGCAACGCCTCGGCCTCAATCTCCTCCCATTGAAATTGCCTCGCTGCCTTGCCGGTGGTTGCCGGGGGCGCAGGAGCGTCCCATTCGGCCCCCTCACCCAGGTAGGAATACAGGCGGGGCGATTGGCCAAAATACTGCTGGCTAAAGCCATGCATTGGATGTAAGGTGATCAGCTGGTCCCTAACCTTCAAACTGGCCTCGGCCATGCCTGCTTCCACATAGTCCACCAGTTCATCCACCAGCGCCGATGGCGGATGTACACTGTTATCTTTGGCGCTTCTACCAATAAAACTGATATAAAGGTATTCCTGGGCCGACAAAATTGTTTCCAAAAAAAGGTGTTTGTCATTGTCCTTTACATTGCGGTCACCCCGCCTTCTTTTGGCCACCATCAGGTCAAAACTCAGCGGTGTTTCCCGGCGGGGGAATTTGTCAAAATTCATTCCCAGCAGCGCCACTACTTTAAAGGGAATACTCCGCATCGGGATCAATGAACAAAAGGTGATTCCGCCGGAAGCAAAGGAAGCCGACCGGGTGGCAGTAGCAATAATATCCAGGAAACTATGCTTAAACACCTCGAAACTGACTGTTTCGTTATAGGTAGCCGTTAGTAAGTTCAGGTTTTCGATATATTGCAACAGGCGTTGGTAATCTTCTGCTGTTTCATTGGTTTCCGAACTAAACACCAGGTTTTCCACCAGTTGATGAATGTAGGTTCCCCAGTCGGCCAGGGTGCGCTTTTTTTTCCTTGCCTTTACATAGCTGGTTAGTATTTCAATAAAATGGTTGAACCTGACCAACTCAAGTGCCGGCGCACCTTCCACCATGTCCAGTGGAAAAATAATTTGTTCATCAACGGTGTATTCAGTGCAACCACTCATACAGATGCCATACAGGATGCGCTGCAATCCATACGCCCAGCTCACCAGGAAGGTATCATCTTCCGGGTGGCCGGTAATACCAAAGCGGATATTGGCACTATTCACCACCTTCCTGATCAGTTCGGTATCGGTGAGCTGGAAACGGTTCCGGATATACGCCGAGTCGAGCAATTGCATTACTTCCTCTGCTTTAAAACTATCAGCGGAAAGGGCAAGTATAGCAGCAAGGGCCGTAAACAGGGTGTCCCCCGACTGTACACTTTCATCGGCGATGGTAATGGGGAAATGGTATTTTGCCGTATTAAATATGGCTTTGATATAGGGCGCATAGGCATCTATGTCACTTACCATTACCACGATATCGCGGGGCGAAAAGCTTGCGTGCGGTTGTTCTACCAGGTGCACCAGGTAATTGTACAATACCTCCACTTCGCGTACCGGTGTGTAACAGGCGTTCACGGTAAATGAACCATCGCTTATATCCGTTACCATAAGTTGACTGCGGCTGGCGGCATCATGGTTATAAAAAATGTCCTGTTGTATTTTTTTCAGCAGGGTATTGGCACTTTCGGCCGGTGCACGAACACCATCCTCATTGTAATTATTTAAAAAATCATCATTCTCGAACAACAGGCCAAAGGTTTCTTGTATCACTTTGCCCCAACTGAGCAGCAATTGATTTCCGCTACCTGCCGGGATACTGTTTTTTTTGCCTGCCAGCCGGGATGCCTGGCCAAGGCGCGCCAGTTGCTTTTCAGTTTTATCCTCCAGCCAATAAACCAGGGGAGCAGGATTGAGCAAATAAAAATTTACAGCGATGTACTTTCCCAGTTCGTGGAACAACTGTATATGAAAATGGGTGATGATGGATACACCAAAAATGTGCACCGCCGGCAACCGGTCGTAAAGACGTTCCTGTTGGCCGGGTAGTTGCAGTGCGTTAATAATATACCGGATGACGCTTGTTTTATCAGTAAAAGATTCGCCGGTATGTTCCTTCACTTTCGCCCAGGTATATTGTTGCCAGTCGCTGCTTCCCTTCAGCCAGTTGTTGGTTTTGTTCCAGTCGTCCACCATATCCGGCCTATAAACCTGGTATTGATCAAACAGGTCGGCAATTTTGCGGGCCAGGGCAATGCGCTTCACCTCATCGCCCTGGTAATAATTGGCAATGAGCGGGTACCTGTCTGCAAAATCAGCAGTAGCCAGCAGGTTGTACACCAGCCACTGCAGGTGATCGGCACCCAGTACCTGTTGCGTTTCGCCGCCCAACCAGTAATACAGTTGGTTTACCATATCATTCGGTTTCAAAAACCGGCAATTGGCACTGATCCCCAGTTGATCCGCCATCCGGATAGTGAGCCAGTTGTTCATGCCATCCGTTTGGGTAACCAGGAAATGCGGCTGAAACACGCCGATAGCGGGTTCCTTTAACCTATTGGCCAGTTGCTGTGCCAGTTCGTGCAGCGAGTTGGATACATTTAATTGCAGCGACATTAAAAAAAGATAAGTGTAAAAATGAATAGGGTTGATGGCCTGCACCCGTTATTTTGGCAGGTAGAAAACGATGGCGGCGACCGACAGTACTAAAACCGCTCCATGATACCGGATGCCCTGGTAACGCTTCTTCCCGCCGTATACAACAGTACTTCCCGGGAAGCCTGTATCAATACCTTTTCCCTGGCCCGGGTGATGGCGGTATACAACAGCTCGCGGCTGAGCAGTGGATGATCGGCCTTATTGGGCAGCATCACCAGCACGCGGGGATATTCTGACCCCTGGCTTTTATGTATGGTCATGGCAAACACGGTTTCCGCTGAAGTAATATAGCCGGGCAATACGGATCGGAGCTGTTGGTCACTGTCCTCAAACCAGGCCTTTAGGCTGCCCGTTTCATCCGGCCGGATAACACCCACATCCCCGTTAAATAGTTTTAGCTCAGGATAATTTCGGGTAACAATAACGGGCCGGTTTAAATAGAACTCCCCTGCGGTTTGCAACAGGCCTTTGCCCGCCAGCCGCACTTCTATCTTCTTGTTAATGGCGGTTAGTCCATATGGCCCCTCCCTAACGGCGCATAATACACGCAATTGGTTAAACAGCCGGAGCGCTTCTCCAATCGGCTCCGTATTGATGTACGCAGCATACCCCTCTATGAATTGATTGAACACCGATTCATTATAAGTAACGTCCACTGATACCTGTTCATCGTTATTACGGTCAACCATATTGCCAATTTCCTCTAACCTGCTATGCAATACGGCCTTGCTGAGTTGGCCAATGCCGCCGGCACCGGTAAATCGCCTGCTGCGTTTTAACTCCACCAGGTGCTGGGCCAGTGGATGGCTGGGTGGGCCCACGAAATCTTTTCCAATGGCTGCTGTGGTGGCAGGTATAAAGCTATTTATAAACTGAACATGGTCAGCCGACAATACATTCATGGTAGGCTGGGTTTGGCAAAGGTCACCCAATAAACTACCCGCTTCTACCGAGGCCAGTTGATCCTTATCACCCAACAGGATGAGGCGGGTTTGTGGGCCGATGGCAGATAGCAATTTGGCAAAAAGTGCCACGTCAATCATGGAGGCCTCATCCACAATCACCAGGTCGTAAGGCAAGGGGTTGGAGGCATCATAATGAAAATAGGGGGAGTTGGGAATAAACTTCAGCAGGCGGTGGATGGTGCCCGGAACCAACTGGCTAAGTTGCTCCATTAGCTGTGGCGGCACATTAATCTTGCTGTCCTTTAACGATTCGGCCATCCGCATGGCAGCCTTTCCCGTAGGTGCGGCCAAGGCTACCTTCAGCCCGGGTTGAATAGTGTAAAGAATCGCGAGGATTTTTGCCAGGGTGGTTGTTTTGCCCGTACCCGGCCCCCCGGTAACGATGGTAAAATTTTGTAAGGCGGCCAGGATGGCGGCCACCTGTTGCCAGTCGGTTTTTTCGGCTGCAGTAAGTGGCTCACTTTCCACGGTGGCCACACTGAGTGAACTAATGAATGCCTGGTGCTGTAGCAGCGTTGTTTTGCGTTGCTCCAACTGATCGTTTTCGCCGGCCAGCAGGGATTGTATAGAATGAACAATACCGGATTCGTATTCAAAATACCGTTGCAGGTACAAGCGGTGGTTATGTAAAACAAAAGGTTGTTTAGGATCGCCTTCGCCCGCTACCATTGGCTCGTTGGCAAGTTGCGCCATGTTAAGGGGAAGTCCATATTTTTCCAGTTGCACCATCTCGTCGGGCAACAAGTTTGGTTGCTGCAGGTGTAGGCAGGTATGCCCTTCCGACAACCGTTTCATTACCAGGTAGGCAAAAGGTTGCAGGGTAGTGCTCTTAAAGAATGCCGCAAATTGTTGGTGAACGTCATTGATGGTTTGCATATGGGTGAAATGTTTTATTGGCCCGTTAACCGGCTACCCTCAAAGCTAACGGATTATAAGCAACCGTACATTGACGGTAGCGGAGATTGTGGCCTCCGATTAGGATCGCCGTATCAAAATTGAGGTGGTTCTTAGCAACTGAGCCGGAACAGTAAATAAGCCGGTGGTATTTTTAAGGGCAATACCATTGTTACCAGCAGACTTTCAATGCGTGAACTAATGACAATAGCGGAGGGTTTCCAGAAGCGGCCATGGATATTAATAGCAAATCAGCAACTTAAGGGACATAAGGATTTATCATTTGGTGCCCTTCTTTTTTCTCTAGTTTTTTTCTTCTAAAATTTGGTTGATTTTCACATAGGGATGTCTATTTTGTAGGTTACTTTTATGATTGAAATCAATGTCGTTAGATAAGGGTATTGTCCTACCAACCTTGGCCGTTGGACTTAGCGGGTGTCCCCAACTCCACTTGAGATTTCACTAACTAAACGACCTTGGATTTAAAATTTGAAACCATGATGAATATTTTGAAGGAAAGATTTGAAATTGATTATTTCGGTAACCGTGCAGAAATATCAAGGTATTGTTATACCAGGCTCAGCCTGTTTCGATTTGATATGAAAAATGGCATGTATGGCAATCTTTATAAGTTGAAGGGAGGATGGAGGTTTGAGGATAAGCGGCCTTCCGAAATTGCCAAAGAAATCGGGGACATGATTGAAGCGTATTATGAAAGCAAGGGAGTAAATCCGTTACTTAACTACGAAGATTTTGTTCGCGTTGGCCTGGAAGACGACGATTGAGATTTTGTTGTAAAACCTACTACCTGGCTACTTACCGGGCGACGCCCATCCCCACCTTCTCAGGCGAGGTCTCTCCTACGACATGTGCGTTTTCTAAAAAAACACAATGGAGGACTCGCCGTACCACGAAGCGAAAATGTTTTACTGTGTAACAACCCGCTCCAGGTAACGGCGAGTTCAAACCAAATTATTCCTGCGATGCATTTGCCCACCTTCCCGGGCGTGGTTTCTCCAACGACGTCTTCACTTTTTAAAAAAACAAATTGGAGGACTCGCCGTACTACGAAGCGAAAATGTTTTACTGTGTAACAACCCGCTCTGGGTAACGGCGACTTCAAACCAAATTATTCTTGTGATGCATTTCCCCACCTTCCCGGGCGAAGCCTCTCCAACGACGTCTCCACTTTCTAAAAAAACACATTGGAGGACTCGCCGTTCTACTTAGTGAAAATGTTTTACCGTGTAACAACCCGCTCGAGGTAACGGCGAGTTAAAACCAAATTATTCTTGCGATGCAATTCCCCACCTTCCCGGGCGTGGTTTCTCCAACGACGTCTCCACTTTCTAAAAAAACACAATGGAGGACTCGCCGTACCACGAAGCGAAAATGTTTTACTGTGTAACAACCCGCTCCAGGTAACGGCGAGTTCAAACCAAATTATTCTTGCGATG
>JBBQOJ010000015.1:0-13135 GCA_038330815.1 Chitinophagales bacterium
ATCGAATTATTAACCGCCATTGAACAGCGGCTTAAAAAATCAAACCTGCTCCAGGCAACGGCTCAATCGGCCAACCGCCAGCAGGAGATGGAAACAGGTAGTATTAAGGCATTGCACGAACTGGTGGAAAGCAGCCCGGTAAATTATTACAAAAAGAAACAGGTGATTTACGGGGAAGGCAATCACCCGGTTCGCTTGTTTTATATTGAGAAAGGCAAAGTAAAAACATTCAAAAGCAATGAAGACGGGAAGGAGCTAACCGTGGCCCTTTTTGGGGAAGGTGATTTTGTGGGGTTTACTGCCCTCCTGGAAGGGTCAGTTTACAAGGAAACGGCCGAAGCCATTGAAGACACCACCCTTTCGATTGTTGCGCGGGAAGATTTTGAAAAATTATTGCGCACCAATAAAGAAGTATCCCGGATGTTTATTCAATTACTAGCGCAAAATGTAACCGACAGGGAGAAACAGTTAGTAGGGATTGCCTATAATTCCCTGCGTAAAAGGGTGGCAGAAGCCCTGGTGTTGTTACAAAAAAAATATACAAGGAATAAAGAAGACAAATTTTCTATGCATATATCCAGGGAAGACCTGGCGCATATTGCAGGTACGGCCACCGAATCCATCATCCGCACGCTCAGTGATTTTAAAAGTGAAAAGCTGATTGATATCAGGGAAGGATCCATTATCATCCTCGATGAAAAGCGGCTGGCTGCCTTATTAAATTAATCAGGGTACAATGGATAAAAGGTATTTATTGAATGCCTCCTTTAACTTAAAAAATTCCTTTTCTACAGCGGCCATCTCGTTCCTCAATTTATCCTGCTGTTTGGCAATTTTTATATCAGGTTCCATTTGATAAGTACTGGTTAATTGCAGTTGTTTCTCCTGCAGTATAAGGTCATGTGCAATGTCGTGTATGTTATCATCCTTACTGATAAATTCATTCTGAAACTGTTCTGCACTGGCGATATAGGATTTATCAGTCAGGGTATCCACTACCTCACTCAGCCTGGTTTTTAAATAACTGTTTTCCTGGATAATAAAATCCAGCAGTCTTTTCCAGGTACCATTTTCATGTAAAAACTGTGCTGTTTTACCTGATGCCCTCATTGGTTGGTATTTATATTTGGTGCTGCTTAACAATTGTTGTTCTTTAAAGGTTATTGATGGCCGGTTGATACGGCCGGGTAGCAATGGATGGCCTCCTGTTGGTGTTGGCCATTAACCGGGCTCAGAAAAGGAATCCCCAAACCAAGTCCACGAATAATCAGCAGGCAGGCTATAAGTGTCATCATTACCGGGTACGCGCTGCGAATTTTTTGACGGATACCCACGCTAATAAAATTGCCGAAAAATGAAATACTCCACATGAGGGGCAAGGTCCCCAGTCCAAAAGCAGCCATAAACAGCATCCCTGGTAAGGGTGCGCCTGTAGCCAGGGCACCGGCAATGGCCATATAAATCAAGCCGCAGGGTAGTAAGCCGTTTAATACACCTATTAAAAACAGCGATGGATAGCCTGGTTGTTGCCATAGGCTGCCCAACCATTTCCTAAGGTTTAGCGAAAAACGGGTAAAAGGGTTACCTGAACCAGTCATAGTCAACCATTTTTTAGGTAACATCATCAGTAACAGGATCACAACTCCGGTTACAATTGAAAGCCCCTGCTGCCAGCCAAACAGGGAGAAACTTTTGCCCGCGAGCCCCAGCAGCAGGCCGAGTATACTGTAGGTTGCAATCCTGCCCAAATTATATAGCAGGCTACCGGTAAATTTTGCAAAATGGCTTTTGCTGCCCAGGGGTAATGAAAGCGCCAGCGGTCCACACATGCCAATGCAGTGAAAGCTGCCAATCATTCCCATAGTGAGTGCTGCAAAAAAAAGCGTGGCCATTTTAAAGAATGATTTTCTTTTCGTAATAATAACTTACCCCCGCTGCCACCCAGTTTAATTTCAGGTAAAACAGGCCATGGTAACTTTTGGGTAATGAAAGGGTTACAAGTTGATCCAGGGAAACAAAGGATTGCTGCATGTCTTTCTTTTCATCCGATGGGCAATACAATACCGCTTCACCGGCAATTTCGTTTTCCCTGAAATCCTTTGGAAAGTCAATAAGCAACTCCCCCTTGTTAACGCTAACACCTACCGGTGCGGATAACGCAGTTACCCTTTTCATTTCGTCAATTTTTTGCTGGTATACCAACTCCTTTGCAAAATAGTTTTCAGTAACCAGGTCTTTGTTTTGTTGCGACGATTTCACAACAAGAAATACCATGCCTGCAACAAACAGCACATATACGACTACAATTTTGTGACCCCAGTTCATGTGTTATAATTTAATTAGTTATTAGTATTGTTTGTGTACATTATGGTCCATTGCTTATCCTGGTTCATTAGTCATATACTTCAGGGCCCATAAAATTGGCAGTAATACTTTTTATCTTTTTATCTTTTTCATACAAGCCAAATACCAGGGGTGTTTTCCAGCCATGCACCGCCTCCCGCTTAAGTTTAACAAAGAACTGCACATTGCTGTAGGCCTCCTGCTTCACCACGAGGTTACTACTGCCCACCATGGTTATTTCGCCGGGAATATTTTCAAGCTGTAAACGAATGCTGATATCTTCATGCGTTTTATTGGCCAATTTCAGGCTGTACAGGTTGGCAATACGGCCGTCTGGTAAGGAAGTATAGGTCATACCATTGGTGCGCATCAGCCGGGCATCAAGGTCTGAACGGCTTACCAGTAAAAAAACAAGCAGTGAAATTAGCAGGGTTAGTACAGCGGTGTAGGCCTTTATCCTGGTAGTGAACCGTAGTTTTTCACCATTAACAATACTGTTTTCAGAGGCATACCTTACCAGTTTAACGGGTTTATTGATGCTGATCATGATGGCATCACAGGCATCCATGCACGCAGTGCAGTTAATGCATTCCAGCTGTGTGCCGTTCCGGATATCTATGCCGGTGGGACATACGCGAACACAGGCCAGGCAGTCAATACAATCGCCTGCTGGCGCCGGTGGTGCAGTTACAGCGCTGATGCTTTTACAGGAACTGTTACCGGTACAACCCACGCATTTTTCTTCCCCGGGTGCGTGGTGCGTTTTTTCTTTTACCAGCTTGCCCCTTGGCTCCCCTCTTAACCGGTCGTACGCGACAACGATGGAATTACGGTCGAGCAATACACCCTGTAAACGGCCATAAGGACATACTACAATACAGGCTTGCTCCCTGAACCACCAATACACAAAAAAGAAAATAGTGGTAAATACCAGCAAAGAGATGAGGGTGGGAATATGGCCAGCCGGATCACTGATATAGCCCAACAGTTCCTCCATGCTGATGAGGTACGCCAGGAAAAAATTCGCAATAATAAATGAGATAGTAAAAAAGAGTAAAAATTTGACGAGCCGCTTTTTGATTTTTTTCCCATTCCAGGGCATGGCTTTCAGCTGCTTTTGTTTTGCCGCATCGCCATCGATCCAGTATTCAATTCTACGGAAAACCATTTCCATAAAAATTGTTTGCGGGCAGGCCCAGCCGCAAAATATTCTGCCAAAAACTACGGTAAACAGGATAACAAAAACAATAAAGGTAACCATGCCAATACCGAAAATGAAAAAATCCTGCGGCCAGAAAACCAGGCCAAATAAAATAAACTTCCTTTCGAGGATATTGATCATTAAAAAAGGATCCCCATTCACCTTTATAAACGGCAGGGTAAAAAATACTACCAGGTAAAAAATGCTGAACCAGGTACGCAGGTTGTATAACTTGCCCTTTGGCTGCTTTGGAAATAGAAAATTTCTTTTTCCTTCCTTTGTAATAGTGGCAACGGAATCTCTGAAAGATTCCGTTGATAAAGGTTGCTGAACCATTGGCTGTTTTTTATAGTAGTGAGTGCTCCCGGCGGTGCGTCGTTTTTGGCTAGTTGCTGGTTGGAGGAGTGTTTACAGTTACAGCGCCATTGTTTATTTCCACGTATAATTCGCCTTGTTGTGCCTTGCCATTAGGAGGAGAAGTACCTCTCAGGGTTTTTACAAAACTGGCGATTTCACTCATTTCCTTCGGGCTGAATTTTATAGTCCAGGATTGCATTCCTTTGTCGGCATACCCTATTTTCAGCGTTTTGTACACATCATTTAGTGAACCCTTGTGCAACCAGAAATCGTCCGTTAGGTTGGGGCCCGCCCCGCCTTCTCCCAGTGCACCATGACAGGCGACGCAGTTGGCAATATAATTTTCCTTTCCTCTTTTTATACCGGCTTCGCTGGCCATTGGCACATTGCTTTCGTCGATTTTGTCTTTGTTATTCGCCTCAAATATTTCCTTTTCAATCGTTGCCTGCTTCATCTCTGCTGCATATTCCTCTGTTGGGTTTTTACCATTGCCCAATACATGAAAGTGCAGCAGGTATACGAAGGCAAATCCTATGGTGATGATAAAGCCATATTTCCACCAGGGGGGTAATGAATTGTCGAGTTCCTGGATGCCATCATAGTTATGGTCCAGTAACGCATCTGCTTCGTGCTCCACCGGGATCGCTTTCGTAAAAAACTTTTTATCGAGCCTTGTCCAAAGAGCGGTCATGGTAGAAACTTTGGCCACAGCTGCTACTTTTTCCGGCAATAGTTCTACATAAATCCGGCGGATGGAAAAGAAGAGGAATAAAATGGCAGCGACTTCCGTTGCCACTACCACCACCAGGAAATAAAAGGTACGGGCAGATAAGCCGCCATAATTGGGAAGTGTTTTCACAGCTTCCGTGGTGGCGTCTACTTGTGCCTGCAGGTTGCCGGTAGCAAGCAGTAATATCACCAGGAGACTTGCTGTAACCGCATGGTTGTTTTTTTGGGTTTTATCCAACAATTGCCGGGACAATGCGATCAACACCTGGCCCATTCCCCATATTACAAAACTTAACACGATGGTGGTTATGATCAATAAGGTAGCCAGCAGGTTGTAGCGGCTAGCGGGAGCCTGGGATACCGCCGGATCCTGCGCCAGCACGGTAGCACCGCTGAACAGCATAACAAGGATACCGGACATTTTTTTATACAAGTTGTTCATACAAAACATACAAGGCTTTTTATTTAATAGAAGGAGGTGTTTCATCATTTTCAAGTGGAATATTAGATAGTTCAATTATGCTTTGCTTGTCCATTTTTTTTACATACACCAGCAGTACAACAAAAAAGATAAGAAATATAAATAGGGAGATCATTGGGTATATGGCCACATGATCCATTGTTTCGGTATACTGTTTTATAAATTTGAACATGGTTTATTTATTGGTGGATTCGTTACTAATATCTTTTCCAAGTCGTTGTATATACGCAATCAGGGCAATCACTTCCTTATTAGGTGATACCTTGATGCTGTCTGTCCGAAGGTTTTCTGTAATCCTGCCTGCTTGTTTCATCAGGTCGGCATTGGCCTCGTCTTCAAACCCTTTTTCATAAGGCACACCCAATTTTCGCATCACATTTATTTTGGTCCTGGTGGTAGAAGTATCCAGGTTTTTACTTAAAAGAAATGCGTATTGGGGCATGATGGAACCCTCACTTAATGAAGATGGTTCCCTGAAATGCCTGAAATGCCAGCCGTCTGTTTTTTTAAGATTACCGCTTCCTTCCCTTGCCAGGTCGGGCCCGGTTCTTTTACTACCCCACTGAAACGGGTGATCGTACACAAACTCTCCTGCCTTTGAATATTCACCATAACGTTCAGTTTCACTCCTGAACGGCCTGATCATCTGCGAATGGCAGGTGTAACAACCTTCCCGTACATACAAATCCCTGCCCTGTAACTCAAGCGGAGTGTAGGGTTTAACACTGCTAATGGTAGGCACATTTGATTTAATCATAAAAGTGGGTATAATTTCAATGGCTCCGCCGATCAGTACTACTACCAGGCTAATTACCATCAACTGCACCGGCTTGCGCTCTATCCAACGGTGCCAGTGTTCTCCTTTATGACGTACATATTCTTTTTCAAGTGGGGCAGCTTCTGCAGCTTCATCCGCTACCAGTTTACCCGCTTTTACAGTTTTGTAAATATTGTACACCATAATAAGCGCTCCCAACAGGTACAACGCACCACCAAAGGAACGCATCGCATAAAAGGGTTTCAGGTAGGTTACGGTTTCAAGAAAAGTATATTTCAATTGGCCTGCTTCTGTAAATTGTTTCCACATAGAGCTTTGGGTAAAACCTGCCCAGTAAAGCGGTACTGCATAGAAAACAATGCCCAGTGTGCCCAGCCAAAAATGGTTGTGTGCAAGTTTTTTTGAATAGAGGGGCGTGCTGAAAATTCTTGGAATTAACCAATACAGTATACCAAAAGTTAGCATGCCATTCCAGCCGAGGGCACCTACGTGTACATGTGCTACAATCCAATCGGTGTAGTGAGCAATGGCGCTGATACTTTTCAGCGATAATAACGGCCCTTCAAAAGTTGCCATACCATAAGCGGTTACAGCTACTACCATAAACTTCAGGATTACATCATCCCTTACTTTATCCCAGGCGCCACGCAGTGTTAACAGCCCGTTGATCATACCGCCCCAGCTTGGAAAGATGAGCATGGCAGAAAAAACTACCCCGAGTGATTGCGCCCAGTTGGGGAGGGCGGTATATAAAAGATGATGCGGGCCTGCCCAGATATACAGGAAAATCAGTGACCAGAAATGTATGATGGATAACCGGTAAGAATATACCGGCCTGTTAGCCGCCTTCGGCAGGAAGTAGTACATAAGGCCGAGGTAAGGGGTGGTTAAAAAGAACGCCACGGCATTATGGCCGTACCACCATTGTACCAGCGCGTCCTGTACACCGGCATACATCGAATAACTTTTGGTGAAGCTCACCGGTATGGCCATCGAATTGGTAATATGCAGTACCGCTACGGTAACAAAGGTGGCAATGTAAAACCAGATAGCTACATAAAGGTGCTTTTCCCTTCTTTTTAAAATGGTACCAAACATATTCCAGCCAAATACTACCCACATTAAGGTAATGGCAATATCAATGGGCCATTCCAGTTCTGCGTATTCTTTACTGGCAGTAATTCCCAGCGGCAATGTAATGGCAGCGGCAACAATAATCAGTTGCCATCCCCAAAAATGTATCTTGCTCAATACATCACTAAACATACGTGCCTTGCAAAGGCGTTGCAGTGAATAATATACGCCCATGAAAATGCCATTGCCCACAAAGGCAAATATCACTGCATTGGTATGCAGGGGGCGAATTCTTCCAAAAGTACCATACTGTGAAATATTGATAGCTGGAAACACCAACTGAAGTGCAACATACAAGCCTGCCAACATACCTACTACTCCCCAAAGAATGGTAGCATAGGCAAAGTTTTTTACTGTCCGGTTATCATAATAAAATTTTTCTACCTGCATGTGTCCGTGTTGATTTTTTTTAGTGATGGTTTTGATGAAATTTCATTGGTGGTGGGAGAAACAGTAAAGTCATCCTCAAAAAGCATTCTTACCGAAGGTGTGTAGTCATCATCGTACTGGCCGGATTTTACGCTCCATAAGAACGCAGCCAAAAAGCTACCAGCTACAAGAATGCTGATGCCGATCAATACAAATAATACACTCATTGGATAAAAAATTTAGTAACAGCAAATTTATTGGGAAGGCATAACCTAATATATGATGCAAAACCAGCGTTGATGTGATTTTAGTCATCTCGGGGCGTTACTGCGGGAATGATTAAAAGAAAAATTTGCTTCGGCTATAAATTAAGGCGGTTGTACAAAAGCCAGTTGGGACCAGGCTGGTATTAGCATTTGCAGGAATACGTTGATCCGCTTGCTGCGGCAAATTACTGACGGCTGTGGACACAAAAACACCCATCGGCAGGCCAATGGGGAGTGTAGGTTGTTGGTAAATTAGCCCCGGATTGGGTCTTTTAATGGTTAAACACAGGCGTTGTATAATAATATCAGCAGTTTAGCACCAGCCTTAGTTTAAGCCAATTCGTTTTGCGACCATCGATGAAAGCAGTGTCACCAGTAGTACAATGCTGATACTGCTTGCCGGCATCAGGATAGCCGCTACAACCGGCGAAAGCGTTCCCTGTACCGCAAAAGACAAACCGGCGATGTTATAAAGAATAGACAATATAAAACTGGTGGTTACAATAGTTTTACCCGCTTTGGCGAAGGCAAGAAAATGGTGGATGGCACCAATTCTACTGCCATCGATAATGGCATCGCAGGCCGGCGAAAACCGGGCGGTGTTGTCACTTACCGCGATACCGGTATTGCTCTGCATTAAAGCACCTGCGTCGTTTAAACCATCGCCAATCATAAGAACGTTTTTATGTTGATCCTGGAGTGCTTTTATCCGGTCCAATTTATCCTGCGGCGTTTTATTGAACCGGATATCGGCATTTTTGCCAAACAGTTTTTCAAGAGCGTATTTTTCTGCATTGTTATCGCCGGATAATAACTGAAGCTCGTAACCTTGCTGCTGTAATGCGCCAATGGCTTGTTTGATGCCGGGCCGGTAGGCATTGCTGATGGTGAAGGCACCCATGTGCACATTATTCAACTGTACATGTATATTGGCGCCCAGGGTATCTTCCATGGTGGAAATAGGTTCATTAACAAAAGCAGCAGAACCTATTTTAACCGGCACATCGTTCACCACTGCCGCAATACCTAACCCGCTGAATTCTTTAAATGCTTCCACATTTTGGGAATGGGTCTGCCGGGACATGAGCAGGTTATTACTGATAATTTTGCTAAGTGGATGGCCCGATTGGCTGGTTAATGCCTGCACCGCTGAAAGCTCCTTGTTTGTTAAAGGGGTTCCATGGTATTTTACCTGCGCCGCCTGGTTTTGAGTGATGGTACCTGTTTTATCGAATACAATAAGGTTGGTTTGTGCAAGCCCTTCTATCACACCTGCATTTTTAAGAAATAATTTATTTTTTCCAAAAATGCGTAACATGTTGCCATAAGTAAAGGTGGCAGATAGCAGCAGCGAACAAGGACAGGCGATAATCAACACCGCCGTAACTGCAGGCAATAGCTTCGATATATCATTGAGCCACCAAAATATAGTAGTTAGCAAGGCGATGGAAAAGAGCACCAGGGTAAAGTACCTGCTCCAGGGGTGGATATAGGATTCTTCTTTATTTTTTGCGGTTTTAAAAATATCGTTATTCCATAACTGGGTGATATAACTCTGCGAAACTTCATTTACAATATCCAATTCAATGGCGCTGCCAGTTTGCTTGCCCCCGGCATAAATGAGCTCCCCCTTTAATTTAGGGATTAGGGTGCTTTCGCCACTTACAAAACTATAATCAACAAAGGCTTCTCCTTTTACCAGCACCGCATCTGCCGGAATCATTTCTTCATTACGGATAATAATCCGGTCGCCCTTTTTTAGTTGGGTTACCGGTACGGTTTTCTCCTGGTGGTTTTTTATTATGCCAATACCCAGTGGAAAATAAGATTGATAGTCCCGGTCGAAAGAGAAGGAATCGTAGGTCTTATCCTGGAACCAACGCCCAATCAACATGAAAAATATAATTCCAGAGCCCGAATCGAGATAGCCTGAACCGGTGCCGGTAAATATTTCGTAATAGCTGCGGGCAAAAGTTACCAGTATGGCCAGGGCAATGGGGGCATCAATATTTAAAAAGCGTTGGCGAAGCCCTTTGTAAGCAGCGATAAAAAACCCGGTTCCGCTATACAATAACACCGGTATCGATAAAAAGAAATTCAGCCAGGTAAAGGTTTCCTTCAAGCCCGATTGTTCAATGTTGCCATCAGAAAAATACTCCGGGAAGCTAAGCATCATAATATTGGAAAAGCAAAACCCGGCGATCCCAATTTTATACAATTGCTTTTTGTTGAAGGTGGTAACTTTTTTTTGTGTACTGTCTTTCAGGCTGATGTCTGGTTCATAACCAATAAATGCCAATAAGGCTACTACTTTGCGCAGCGAGGTTTGCTGATTGTCATAAATAATGAATACCTCCTTTTTTTGAAAATTGGTTTGCGAGCGGATAATGGCCGGATCAATCCGATGGAGATTTTCCAATAAAAAGATGCAGGAAGAACAGTGCATCTGCGGCAGGCTGAAGGTTACATTGGTTTGGCGGTCGCCACTGAACTGTACCAGTTTTTTAACCGTGGCAACATCATCTAAATAGGCAAAGCGTTCACTGATAAATTTGCCCTTTGCCTTCATTCCCGGGCTTTTGTCGAAATTGTAATAGGTACAAAGGTTGTTATTATTAAGTAAAAGGTACACCTGTTTGCAACCTTCACAGCAAAAGTTTCTATCATCAGTTATAATGAGCTCATCACAACACTCGCCACAGTGGTAACAGGGAACGGGGATTTCGATGGATGTTTTGATACGTTTGGATTGACAGGTTGAACAAGGATACAAAGTTGCAGGGATCGGTATTTGTGAAGTATGACAACCGTCGAAAAATAAATGATTATTATCACCTTTCCCGTCAAGTACAAGTGCGTAATCATACTTTACCCACAGCATCAAGGAATTTTCCTGGGGCCGGCAGCTATTATAAAATAGCATAATTTGCTTTTCTTAACTGCCTGATATGACCAGTCAACCCACCCGATTTTTAGCATTAGATGTTTTCCGGGGTCTTACCATCTGTTTAATGATTGTAGTAAATACACCCGGTAATGGGGACTTCACTTTTGCACCCCTCCAGCATGCTGCCTGGGATGGGTTTACGCCCACTGACCTGGTATTTCCGTCTTTCCTGTTTGCGGTAGGCAATGCCATGAGTTTTGTGATGCCTAAATGGATTAACCTGCCACAGCAAAGGGTGCTTTGGAAAATATTCCGGCGCACCCTCCTGATTTTCCTGCTGGGCTTTGCGATGTACTGGTTTCCATTTGTAAAATACGGGCCGGATCATGAATTAATGGTAGCCCCTTTTGCGCAAACCCGGGTATTGGGCGTATTGCAGCGGATCGCCCTTTGTTATTGCATCGCTTCTTTATTAGTGTATTATCTAAAGCCTTTGGCGGTGTTGTGGACGGGCATTTTTTTTCTGTTTGCCTACTGGACATTGTTATATGTCTTCGGCAACCCGGATACGCCTTTAACGATGGAGGGTAATGCTGTATTGGTACTGGACAGGTGGTTATTTGGCGAGGCTCACCTTTACCATGGCGATAAAATAGCCTTCGACCCGGAGGGATTGCTCAGCACTTTACCGGCCATTTCCAATGTAATAGGAGGCTATTGGGTAGGCAGGTTCCTTCAAAAAAAGGGAAATACCTACGAAGGATTGACTGGTTTACTGCTGGCAGGGACGGTGCTGCTGTTTGCAGGATATTGCTGGGACCTGTTATTTCCTATCAATAAAAAGTTGTGGACGAGTTCCTTTGTGGTGCTAACAGTGGGATTAGACTGCCTGGTACTGGCGGTAATTATTTATATTACGCAGTTTAAACAAAAAACCAGCTGGACCTATTTTTTTGTAGTTTTTGGCCGTAATCCCCTGTTTATTTACCTGTTGTCTGAGTTAGTAGCCCTCCTCTTGTATTTTATCCGGGTAGATGAAAATACTACAGCCTTTCAGTGGATATATCAACACATTTTCAGTCACTTAGGTCCATACACCGGTTCATTATTATTTGCCCTGGCGTTTATGCTGTTTTGTTGGCTGGTTGGTTGTTGGCTGGATAAAAAAAAGCGCTATATCCGGGTATAACTCAATGCCGTTAGCAGGATTGAATACTAATCAGGGTCAGCGGCTGCGGGTTTAATCTTCAATAAGGCATCACCTGCCTGCTCGCTCCTTTATCAAGGAGCTATTATCCTTTAATACTGTAGACGGCTTTTATATAGCGGTGTTATTGTACTGCTTTTTAATAAGATTTAACCTTGTTATACGGGCGGATTAGCTTACTTTTGCACCTCAAAAATTAGCCTCTATAATGGTGATACGCTTTAACCGCATGGTTTTTGAAGCTTCACTAACATAAGGCAAAAGCAATTTTACATAATGAATATAAGAAACATCGCCATCATTGCACACGTTGATCATGGCAAAACTACGTTGGTAGACAAGATTTTACACAGTACCAACATTTTTCGTGACAACCAGGAAACGGGTGAGCTGATCATGGATAGCAACGATCTTGAAAGGGAGCGGGGCATCACCATATTCAGTAAAAACGTATCTGTTACCTACAAAGGTGTGAAGATTAATGTGATTGATACCCCCGGCCATAGTGACTTTGGTGGTGAGGTGGAAAGGGTATTGAAAATGGCAGATGGTGTGTTATTGTTAGTGGATGCTTTTGAAGGTCCGATGCCACAAACAAGGTTTGTATTACAAAAAGCATTGCATTTGGGCTTACATCCTATTGTAGTAATCAATAAAGTTGATAAGCCTAACTGCCGCCCGGATGAAGTGCATGATGCCGTTTTTGAATTATTCTTTAACCTGGACGCCACCGAAGAACAGTTAAATTTCCCAACCATTTACGGTAGTAGTAAAAATGGTTGGATGAATACTTCGCTTACCGAAATTGATAATATCTTCCCTTTACTGGATGCCATTCTTGAACACGTTCCCGAGCCGAAAGTGAATGAAGGAACTACGCAAATGCAGATCACCTCGCTGGATTATTCCTCCTTTTTGGGAAGGATTGCGGTAGGAAAAGTGGCACGTGGTACTATTCGGGAAGGCCAGCCCATTGCCTTGGTACAGGCTGATGGGGGCATCAAAAAAATGAAGGTAAAAGAATTATACACTTTTGAAGCCCTGGGTAAAAAGAAAGCGACCGAGGTTAGTGCAGGCGACATTTGCGCAATTGTTGGATTGGAAGAATTTAATATCGGCGATACCATCTGTGATATAGATTTTCCGGAAGCATTGCCGGTAATCAGCGTTGATGAACCTACCATGAGTATGATGTTTAGCATTAATAACTCACCATTTTTTGGCCGCGAAGGTAAGTTTGTAACTTCCCGCCATTTGCGCGACAGGTTAATGAAAGAAACGGAGAAGAACCTGGCTTTAAGGGTGGAAGACACCGATGGCGCAGATAGTTTTTTGGTATACGGAAGGGGTATTTTGCACCTTGGCATCCTGATTGAAACAATG
>JBBQOJ010000016.1:0-13095 GCA_038330815.1 Chitinophagales bacterium
GATATTTTGTTTTTCAGGGAACTAACCGGTGATATATATTTTGGTGAAAAGGGTAGAAAAAATGACAATAATACCGCCTATGATATTGCGGAGTACAGCCGTTTTGAAGTGGAGCGTATTGGACGTAAGGCGTTTGAAGCAGCCCTCACCCGGCGTAAAAAACTATGCTCGGTAGATAAGGCCAATGTATTGGAAACAAGCAGGCTTTGGCGCGAAGAAATACAAAAACTTGCCCTGGAATATCCCGAAGTAGAAGTGGAATACCAGTTTGTTGATTCTACCGCAATGCTGTTAATCAAGGATCCTTGTCGTTTTGATGTAATTGTTACTGCTAACCTGTTTGGAGATATCTTAACCGATGAAGCCTCACAGATTGCCGGTTCTATGGGGATGCTGGCCTCCGCCTCAATTGGCGATGGTACCGGTGTATACGAACCCATTCATGGTTCGGCACATGACATCACCGGAATGGGGGTGGCCAATCCATTGGCTTCGATTTTGTCGGCTGCTTTGCTGCTGGATATTTCATTTGGCATGAAAGAAGAGTCGGAACTGGTGATTAGCGCCGTGGACAAAGTGCTCAAAGCGGGTTACCGTACCCGTGATATTGCGGATGCTGCCACGCCTGCGGAAAATATCCTGGGTACCGAACAAATGGGGGCGGAAGTGTTGAAATTTTTATAGCAGCCGCGGCATTTATTTACCTTTACTTTATGGCGCAATCACCCGGTTGCGCCATTTTTATTTACCAGGCCGGTTGAATTGCGGAAATAACTCCGTGGTCCGCCGCAATACAATTGGCTGAATGGAAAGATGCGTAGTAAAGGAGAATCGTTATTTACCGGTGATAAATTGTTCCAGGTTTTCTATGATAAACTTCTGATCCTCGATGGTATGTTTCAACAGGTCGCCGATAGATACCACACCAGTAAGTTTTCCATGGTCGATAACGGGTAAATGGCGGATGAATTTAGAGGTCATTATCCGCATACATTCATCAACAGTAGTGTCTGGCGTAACGGTGATCAACTCCTTCGTCATTATTTCGCTGATGAGGGTTTCCCTGGACGCCTTTCCTTTTAATATTACTTTACGTGCATAATCCCGCTCAGTAAAAATACCTAACAGTTCATCATTTTCAATAACCAATAACGAGCTTACGTTTTTCTCCACCATCAATTCAAGGCCGTTGTACACATAACTGCCGGGCGTAATACTTACCACGTTATTATTTTTTGCCTGCAAAATTTGACATACAATTTTCATAACACCTGGTTTTAAAAGTTATTAATACTATAAAATTTAAGGGCGTACTGGAATTTATATTGTACTTTAAAGTTAGGGTATATTTTCTAGAGTAGTTGTTAGTTTGCTGCTAATGTCAAATCAATTGGAACCGCCGGCACAGCGATATTTAGTTATTAACTGTTGTTTAATTCTTAAATTGTTTAGCCATCCTGTTCAAAAGTGTATATAATTTTATACTTTAGAGTATCCTTCACAATGAAACTTTCTATTGCCAATTATTGTGTTAGGTGTTGTTTGCTTGTTGCCAACATACATGCCGGCATAAATAGTACACGTATTGGGTCCTGGGTACAATAAATTATTGTACTAATAATATAGTATCTGGTTATTTGACGCTCTCCATAAAATATTTTATAAGATGTCAAAAAATATTAAGATAAAAAAAGGATTAAATATTTCCCTCAAAGGGGAAGCGATCAAGGAGATCGTTTCGCTGCCTTTGCCGGAAACTGCTGCGTTAAAGCCCCCCGATTTTATTAACGTTACCCCTAAGTTATTAGTGAATGAAGGAGATGAAGTAACAGCAGGTACTCCTTTGTTTTTTGATACGGCCGATGAGCGGATCAGGTTTTGCTCACCTGTTAGTGGTGAAGTGGCGGAAATAGTGCGGGGTGAAAAGCGCCGCATTATGGAAGTGCGCATTTTGGCAGATAAAGAAATTCGTTATACGCCAGTAGATAGCACAGCAGCGAGAAATTTCGATCGTTCAAAACTCATCGATTTTTTATTATATAATGGCGCCTGGCCACTTATCCGGCAACGGCCATACGGCACTATCGCTAGCCCCAACGATGAGCCTAAATCCATTTTCATTCCTGCTTTTGATACCAATCCCCTGGCACCTGATTACAATTTTTTGTTAAAAGATAGTATCCCGGAATTCCAGGCGGGGGTAACTATTTTAAAAAAATTAACCTCCGGCAAAGTGCATATAAACATCGCTGCAACTGCAACCACAACGACTGTTTTTACCGGGTGCACCGGTATACAATTAAATCGATTTGAAGGTCCGCATCCGGCAGGCAATGTAGGAGTCCAGATTCATCACCTTGATCCTATCAGTAAAGGCGAAAAAGTATGGTGGGTAAATCCACAAGATGTGGTAATTATCGGGAGATTGTTTACCCTGGGTCGGTTAGATTGCTCAAAAATCATCGCTTTAACGGGCTCCGAAGTGTTGAAACCGGCCTACTATTCCACCATCACCGGTGCAGCTATTAAAAATATCACCAGGGATGGAGGGCTTGCGGAAAAAGAGCACCGAATTATCAGCGGAAATGTGCTTACCGGTCATCAAATTTCCCCGGAAGGGTACCTTGGTTTTTATGATGCGCAACTAACCGTCATCCCGGAAGGCAATTCACCGCAATTCATGGGATGGCTTGCACCCGGCCTTGAAAAATTTAGCCTGTCAAGAACATTTTTATCCTGGCTTCAGCCACACAAAAAGTATACGCTAAATACCAATCTATACGGGGAAGAACGACCCTTTGTGGTATCAGGTGAATATGAAAAGGTTTTCCCAATGGATATCTACCCGGTTCAATTGTTGAAGTCAATACTTATTGAAGATGTGGAATTAATGGAGCAGTTGGGGATTTATGAAGTGGTAGAGGAAGATTTTGCCCTTTGTGAATTTATCTGTACTTCTAAAATTGAGTCGCAGGAAATAATCCGCAGGGGCTTAAACCTCATTCAAAAAGAGCTGGGCTGATATGGCGGCACAAGGTTTTGTGATGAGCATGCAATACAGTTGTGACGTTAAAACTAATAATTCTTTTAAAATAACCTTGATGCATTCTTAACATAGCAGATACCGCACCCTGGGTGCGTGGCACCTAAACCAGGTACAATGAAATTAGTGAAAAACATACTGGAGAAAGTAAAACCCAATTTCGAAAAAGGTGGAAAGTTGGAAAAACTATATCCCGTCTTTAATGCGTTTGAAACTTTTCTGTTTGTGCCCGGTGATACTGCCCCTTCAAGGGGAGCCCATATACGGGATGCGATTGATTTAAAACGTACCATGATCCTCGTGGTTATATCCATGGTTCCCTGTTTATTATTTGGCATATGGAATGCCGGTTTTCAGCATTATAAAGCATTGGGGATGGCAGATGGTGATCACCTTGCCTATGTATCATTTGGCGCGATGAAAGTGTTGCCCATTGTATTGGTGTCGTATGGGGCGGGCCTTGGTGCCGAATTTGTATTCGCCATTATCCGGAAGCATACCATCAATGAGGGCTTTCTTGTTTCAGGTATGCTTATTCCGTTAATCATGCCCATCGATGTACCCTTGTGGATGGTGGCAGTGGCTACCATCTTCGCAGTAGTAATTGGAAAGGAAGTATTTGGCGGCACCGGTATGAACATACTCAACCCCGCCATGACCGCCAGGGCCTTCCTGTTTTTTGCCTATCCTACTAAAATGTCGGGCGAGGAAGTATGGGTGAATACACAATTAACCGGCGGGCAGCAATTGGTGGATGGATACAGTGGTGCTACGGCACTGGGCGATGCGGCAGCCGGGTATGCTGAAAAGATTCCCGGCATCTGGCAGTCTTTTTTAGGGTTTATCCCCGGATCTATTGGCGAAACGTCAACCCTTGCCTGCCTGCTGGGGGCGTTGATACTGGTGTATACCGGCGTCGGCAGTTGGCGGATCATGGTCAGTGTAGTGGCGGGTGGTTTGCTGATGGCCTGGATTTTTAACCTGTTTGGTATAAATACGCTGATGCAGCTTTCTCCGTTGCATCACCTGGTATTGGGCGGTTTTGCATTTGGTGCAGTATTTATGGCCACTGACCCTGTAACAGCTACGCAAACTACCACCGGTAAATTTATTTACGGTTTCCTGGTGGGCCTTTTCGCCATTCTTTTCAGGGTGTTTAATCCTGCTTATCCTGAAGGGATGATGCTGTCGATTTTATTTATGAATGTGATGGCTCCTCTTATAGACCATTATGTGGTACATGCGAATATCCGTCGCCGTTTGCAAAGAGTTAAAAATTGAGTTATGGATAAAAACAGTAGCCGGTATACCATTTTATATGCTTCCGTGATGGTAATTGTGGTAGCAGTACTGCTGTCCGTTGCCGCTATTAGCCTGGCACCGTTCCAGGCAAAAAATGTGCGGCTCGAAAAAATGCAGCAGATATTGTTGAGTATTGGTGTGTACAGCGAACCATCAAAAGCAGCAGCATTATACCGTAAATACATCAAAGAAGAAATTGTACTTGATAAAAATGGTACGGTGGTAAAAGATGGGGCCATCGCCGCTTTCGATATTGACCTGAAAAAGGAACAGGATAAAGCGAAGGCAGGAGCGGGTGATAAACAATTGTTCCCTTTATTTATCCTGGAAAAGGACGGTAAAACCAACTACATTATCCCTGTTCGGGGTAAGGGTTTATGGGGCCCAATTTGGGGATATATTGCGTTGGCCGCGGATATGAATACCCTCAGTGGTGCCAGCTTCGGTCACAAGTCGGAGACCCCGGGACTGGGAGCCGAGATTGAAACGCCTGCCTTCCAGGACCAGTTTGTAGGCAAGAAGATTATGGATGAAGCGGGGAAATTTGTATCCGTTAAAGTAGTAAAGGGAGGCGTGCCGCCCGATAGTGAGCATGCGGTAGATGCTGTGTCCGGTGGTACCATCACCAGCAATGGCGTTACCGAAATGCTGCAAAGAACCCTGGCTAATTATATTCCTTATTTTAAATCGGCCGGCAATAAAGAAAATATGGCCCAGGCCAGTATAGATAACTGATCCTACAAAAGGGGAGCAGGCTAATTATTGTACAATATTGTTTAAGCGGGTTTAACCCATCAAACAAATAACTATGAGTACAGCAACATCAAAGGCACCGGCCAGGCGCGAGTCGTCAATGGCAAATTTATTTTCAACCAAAAACCGGAAACTGGTGAAGGATCCGCTCAACGACAATAACCCGATTACGGTACAAGTACTCGGTATCTGTTCTGCCCTGGCGGTGACGGTTCAAATGAAGCCTTCTATCGTAATGGCTTTATCGGTGTTGGTGGTATGCGCCTTTTCTAATCTTACCATCTCCTTATTGCGGAATAGTATTCCCAACCGCATTCGTATCATTGTTCAGCTTACCGTAGTGGCAACGCTCGTTATATTGGTCGACCAGGTGTTAAAGGCATTTGTGTATGATATCAGTAAACAGTTATCGGTATTTGTTGGCCTTATCATTACCAATTGTATCATTATGGGCCGGTTGGAAGCATTTGCCATGGCCAACAAACCCTGGCCTGCTTTGTTGGATGGCATCGGTAATGGCATCGGCTATGGTGCCATTTTGATCATCGTTTCCGCCGTAAGGGAATTGCTTGGATCTGGTAAGCTGATGGGAGTGCAGGTGGTGCCGGATATTATGTACCAATGGGGGTATTCCAACAATGGCCTTGCGATACTTCCTCCTACCGCGTTGATCGTAGTGGGGGTTATTATCTGGATACAAAGAAGCAACAACACCAAATTAATTGAGTCTGATAAAAACTAATAATCGTATGGAACACGCAAACATATTTATTAAAGCGATTTTTGTTGAGAACATGATATTTGCCTATTTCCTGGGCATGTGTTCTTACCTCGCCATTTCCAGGTCGGTTAAAAACGGCGTGGGACTGGGACTGGCGGTAATTTTTGTATTGGGAATTTCGGTACCAATTTGTTATTTATTACAGAATTTCCTTTTAAAACCCGGTGCATTGGCCTGGCTTTCCGCTGACCTGGCGGACGTAGACCTGAGTTTTCTGAGTTTCATTCTTTTCATTGCGGTGATTGCCTTCCTGGTTCAATTGGTGGAAATGGTGGTCGAAAAATTCGCCCCGTCATTGTACAGTGCCCTTGGCATTTTTTTACCCCTGATCGCCGTTAATTGCGCCATATTGGGTGGTTCCCTGTTTATGCAGGAACGGGAATACCCGACACTTGGCCACGCTACTACTTTTGCCCTGGGTTCGGGAGTGGGATGGTTTTTGGCGATTGTTGCCATTGCTGCCATTCGGGAAAAAATTCGTTATTCAAATGTGCCCCCCCCCTTACGCGGACTGGGCATTACATTTATCATCACCGGATTAATGGGTATGGCCTTTATGGCTTTCATGGGTATTCAACTTTAATCTTCCCCGATCATGATACTACTCGCATTTGACTTTACCACCATCATTGCCAGCGTAACCGTTTTTCTACTATTCAATACGTTGGTTGTAAGCCTCATTTTGTATGCCAGGTCTAAGTTAACCGTTACCGGTTTGGTTACCCTGCTGGTGAATGGTAAAGAAAGTATTGAAGTGGAGGCCGGTGCTACGATCCTGAGTACACTCGCCAATAAGCAGATATTTCTGCCTTCGGCTTGTGGCGGTGGCGGTACCTGCGCCATGTGTAAATGCCAGGTGATTTCGGGTGGCGGAGAAATTTTGCAAACAGAGAAAATTTATTTTACCCGTAAAGAACAACAAGATAACTGGCGGCTGGGTTGCCAGGTAAAAGTGAAACAGGATATGGAGATCAAAATACCGGAAGAAATTTTCGGTATCAAAAAATGGGAGTGCGAAGTGGTATCCAATGATAATGTAGCAACGTTTATTAAAGAGCTGGTGGTTAAATTACCGGAAGGTGAATTCCTTGAGTTTGAATCGGGCAGTTATATACAATTGGATGTACCAGAATGCGCCATTAATTATAAAGCCGATTTATATAATATTGATGATAAATTTAAAACGGATTATGATAAAATGAAAATATGGGAGTTAAGCATGAAAAATCCGGAACCGGTATTCCGTGCTTATTCAATGGCGAATCATCCCGCAGAGGGTAATATCATTATGCTTAATATCAGGTTAGCTACGCCCCCATGGGATAAAAAAGCAGGCAACTTCCAGGAGGTAAATCCTGGTATTTGTTCTTCTTACGTTTTTTCTCTTAAGCCTGGCGACAAAGTCAGCATATCCGGGCCATTCGGCGATTTTCATATAAAATCCACCCAACGCGAGATGGTGTACATTGGTGGTGGTGCTGGTATGGCTCCCTTGCGATCGCACCTCTTTCACCTTTTTAACACCAAAAAGGAAAAGGAACGAAAAGTTAGTTTTTGGTACGGCGGCCGATCAGTAAAGGAATTATTTTATACCAATCACTTTCGCGAGATCGAAAAAAACTTTGCTAATTTCAAATACAATATCGCGCTTTCCGAGCCGGTTCCCGAAGATAACTGGGACGGTTACACGGGTTTTATTCATAATGTACTATTGGAGAATTACCTGAAGGAACATCCTGCACCGGAAGATATTGAATACTACCTTTGCGGGCCACCCATGATGAATGCTGCTGTTTTCAAAATGCTGGATAACCTTGGTGTACCAAATGAAAATATCGCTTTCGATGATTTTGGCGGTTAGGCATTGCCGTTATACCGTAGTTTACAACGGGGCACTCAACTTTTTTTCCACTTCGCCCGCCCGATGGTTGGGCCGTTACCATGTTCATTAAATGCCTGCCATGAAACACCTGACTGTAGTAATGATGATTGCCCTGCTGATGACAGGTTGTGGTGGAGGGAATAACCCGTTAATAAAAATTGAAGGCAGTGCCCAGGGTACTACCTACCATATTACCTGGGTTACCAGGGATAGTATCAATTACAAGGCAGCTATCGATTCTTTATTGAAGGCGATCGATTCATCCTTATCTACCTACCTGTCCACTTCCCTGGTTTCCAGGATGAACCGCAATGACACCACTGTGGTGGCCGACCGCTTTTTCACCGACGTGTTCAACCGTTCCATTGAAGTGGCAGTGGTATCCGGTGGCCTGTTCGATATAACGGTAGCGCCCGTGATCAATGCCTGGGGGTTTGGCTTTACCGACACCACGGCTACCGATAGCTCGACCATTGATAGCCTGCTTAATTTTGTTGGATATAAAAACCTGCGGCTAAAGGATGGCCGGCTGCTTAAAGCGATGCCCGGGGTGCAGCTCGACTTTAATGCCATCGCGCAAGGTTATTCCGTTGACTTGTTAGCTGAATTTTTGGATAGCATGGGGATTGATGATTACCTGGTGGAACTGGGTGGTGAAGTAAAGGCAAAAGGCAAAAAGAACCAGCGGGAATATTGGAAGGTGGGCATCGACCAACCAAATGAAATACCCTCCGACGAACGGCCGCTGCAAGCCATTGTACAACTACAAAATAAAGCCCTGGCCACTTCGGGCAATTACCGTAAATTTTATGAAGTGGATGGCCGAAAAATTGCCCATATCATTCATCCCCGTACAGGATATCCGGCTAAACACACTTTGTTGAGCGCTACGGTGATTGCAGATGATTGTGCCACTGCGGATGCGTATGCTACCGTATTTATGGTGATGGGTTTGGAAGCTTCACTACAGTTTATAGCGGCTCATCCTGTACCAGCACTGGAAGTGTTTTTTATCTACGATAATAAGGGGGAATACGCTACCTACACTTCAAAAAAATTGAGGCCCCGGATATCGGCCGTAAAGTAGTTGCTGCCAAATTGTACTTATCATGTATGGGAACTTAAACACGGATTGCCGAAAAATACGGTGTTATATAATGAGGTAGATACCTCCATCGCTTTTCCCTCCCCAGGCGATGCCTCCCGGTAGCATAATGAAAATATGGAAAGACCCGAGGGGACGCCGGTACCATGGAGCCAGGTCACTTTTAAAACGAATTCCATTTCCACCGTAGATTACCGATTTCCACTCCGTATGAACGGCGTGCGTTATGGCACTTCTCGTTACACATACAAAAACTATTACTGCAACCTCGCCTGGTAAGCGGATGGTACGATACATTAAATTTGTAGTCCCTGCAACGTCGGGGTTTCGCGGATGATTCCGTTATAACTGGAGAGGCATAAGGCGAAAACCCCGCCGGGACACCATCTTTTACTTCCCAGCCGATGTCTCCGAAAAGAATGATAGAGGTGTTGGTAAACTTTCCGGGACTCGCTGTACTACGGCGCCCGGTCACCTTTTGAGACGAATTGCATTTCCCCCTGGATAGAACGATTTCCGTCCCATAATAACGGCGAGAGACCTGTCAACTACCCGTTACACAAGCAAAAACTATCGCAGGGTCCTCGCTTGGGAAGTAGAGGGTACGATACACTAAATTTTTGTAGTCCCCTCAACGTCGGGGTTTCGCGGATGGATCCGTTATAACTGGAGAGGCATAAGGCGAAAACCCCGCCGGGACACCAGAACGAAAGGATTGTAAGATGATACTGCGTCTGACGCGGCGGATATACGGCCCGTTCGCGGCATGTAGCCTTGAGGCACTTCAGTACATAGTGGTGAGGGGCAGTGTGCCCTGGTCGGCGGTTTCAGGACGAGGCTTATTAAACCTTATACCAAACCATCCAATAATTTTACCATTCAAACCGGGCGAAGCATCCACTTTTCCTTTCCTGCCAGCCACTGGGTAAGACGCCTCTTTTTCACCGTTACCGCTAACAGCGGTATTGAAAATAACGAGCGTAGCGAGTTTTTTTAAGGGGGAAAAAGCAGCGTTGTCCCGGTGACGCAACCCCGCCGGGTGAGGAGGAGACTGTGGCGGAATGAATGAATCTAGCTACCTGGTGGAGCGCTCCTACTTGTGTCCCAGCGGGATTTTAGCTGTCCCATTTTTTTATTTATACCGGAATTACCTGAGAAACCCCAACGTTGAGAGACTGCAAAATTTTGCGTACTGTAACCTCCTCTTCACAGGGATGTCTCCGCAACGCATACCATTTGCTACAAAAAATCATCAGCAGGGTTCGCTTTTAATTCGAAGAGGATCTTCCGTTTGAGTGAAGATATTATCCGCTCTATATGAACGGCGAGTCCAGCAAAAAAAAACTGCTCAATGAACGATTGCCTTGCTAAGACATCGCCTTAGAAGTACCTGGTAGTAATATTCACTCTGATATAAGCTAACACACACATCATCGATCAAATCTTTCTTTTCTTTAACCCGCAAGGCATCCATCAGTTTCGTTCATTGCCCTTGCATTTTTCATCTGGCGTAGCGCCGCAAATACTGCAACCATTGCCATCCCGCTGCAATAGCGGGTTGTTACTGCTACAGGTGCCTGAAAACCGCCCATTCTTTTTTACCAGTAGTTTTATAGCGATGCCTGCAATGCAAAGCCCGATTAACAGGATGGTTATAAGGATCACTTTCATACTACAATTTACTTAAATTTTTTGCGAAGTGACGCCGGGGTAAACTTTTTAGCGTTACAGTAACAATAGAGAAGGTACTATCCCTTTTTCTGTAGGGGGCGGTGCAGCGATGGTCCCGGGCATTACTGGTTTAAAAAATAATGCTGCGCCAAAAAGAAAGCAGCCCCTGCGAAATAGCCCAACAGCGCCAGCCAGGCAATCTTTTTCAGGTACCAGAAGAAATCAATTTTTTCCATCCCCATCGCAGCAACGCCTGCGGCTGAGCCAATAATCAGGCAGCTGCCCCCGGTACCTGCACAGTAGGCCACAAATTCCCAAAACATATGGTCGGTGGGGTAGGTGGTCATATCATACATCCCCATGGCCGCTGCAACCAGTGGAACATTGTCTACCACCGCAGACAGGAGGCCGATCAGCAATACTATGATGCGGATATCACCAATAGCCCGGTCCATAACTCCCGCCAGGTGGTGCAATTGCCCCGTAGATTCCAATGCCGCAATCGCCACCAGTATGCCCAGGAAAAACAATACACTGGGAACATCGGCTTTTCTAATTGCCTGCACCACCGAAAAACTATCTTTTTCTTCATCCGATTTATTCCGGTGCATAAGTTCCGTTACTATCCACAACAGGCTTAAGCCAAATAACATTCCCATAAAAGGTGGGAGATGGGTGACGGTTTTAAATACGGGCACAAATACCAATGCGCCCACCCCAATAATTAATACTAGGTTTCGCTCACGGGCAGTGGTCACAGGTTTACTTACTTCCACGGTTACCTGCTGTTTGCCAACAACGCCTCGCATGGTAAAACTAAGAATGAGGAGGGGCACTATTATACAAACCAGGCTGGGGCCAATAAGGGTAGCCATGATATTACCGGTGGTGATTTGTCCCCCGATCCATAACATGGTGGTAGTTACATCACCAATGGGTGTCCAGGCGCCACCGGCGTTGGCTGCCACCACTACCATCCCTATAAAGAACAAGCGTTTATGCTTGTCCGTTACCAGTTTTCTCAACAGCGACACCATTACGATGGTAGTGGTGAGGTTATCCAATACCGCTGAAAGAAAAAAAGTAACCAGGCAAATGATCCAGAGTAATTTGCGGGTATCCGTGGTGTGTATCCTGCCCGTGATCACTTCAAAACCATCATAGGCATCTACCAGTTCAACAATCGTCATGGCGCCAAGTAAGAAAAAAAGGATGCCCGAAATCTGGCCGAGGTGATCGTATAATTGGTGGCCAACTACTACCTTATCTTCACTGAACAAAATATACACCGTCCAGCATAAAATGCCGGTAAATAGTGCAATGGCAGTTTTATTAATCTTTAATACATGTTCAAAGGCAATGGCTGCGTATCCAACACAAAATATCAACAGTAGTAAAAGTTGCATATGCGATGAGTTTAATGGATGAGTTGTTGTTTACCCTTTCCTGACCCTTAAAAGGCAATATTTAGAAAAATAGTAAGAATATAATACAGTTGCAATGTATTTTAAAAATTGTTAGGGCCACCATTCAACAAAGCGTTCCTGCCAGGTAGTAGCTGTGCCCCTTGATACTGCAGCGGGTACCTGGCGGGCGGCAGGGTATTATTTAAATGGGCTGATGAATATTTGTTTTTTTAGGATGCAATTGTTTAACGCTTTGTAGATTTTCGCAGTACCAGCGTTGAGGGTAACACGATCTCTTCCACCGCAATATCAGCCTTCTTTCTTCCGAGCGCTTTCATCAGTACCGTGGCCGCGGTTTTGCCCATTTCAAATGCGGGTTGCGCAATGGTCGTTAGTGGAGGGTTCATAAAGTAGGCCGTATCTAAATTTGAAAAACTCACTACCTGGATATCCTCCGGTATGTTCAATCGCAGGTCGTCGCAGGCCTTGTATACCGTGACTGCAAATTTTTCTACAGAAGCCAGTATACCATCTGCCCGCCAGCTTGATTTCAATTGTTTCTTCAACAACAGGTAGTCGGTTTTTGCATCATTTTTGAAATGAAGAATTAGTTGTTCATTGATGGGGATATTGTTTTCAGTCAATGCTTCTTTATACCCCATTAGCCGTTTATGGGAGATGGATAGCATGTCGGAAAAAGAAAGAAACAAAATTTGCCTGCACCCGTTTTTAATAAGGTAACTCGTGGCCTTGTAGGCGCTTTCATAGTCATTGGTGGTTACCCTGGTAGTGGCCATTTCATCCACAACGCGATCGAAGAATACGAGTGGTATACCCTTATCCATGAGTTCCCTGATATGCGCCGTGCAGGTAGTTTCCCTGGATACCGATAGTAACACGCCATCCACCCTGCCGCTTTCAAAATCTTTGAGGATGGTTTTTTCTTTTTCAAATCGTTCATGAGTTAAATAAATCAAAACATGGTACCCTTTTTCCACTGCTACCGATTCTATGCCGTTGATGGCCTGGGCAAAAAAGCTATCCACTACTTCCGGTATCACCACACCAATGGTTTTACTGTTCCTATTCCGCAAACTGCTTGCGTAAGGATTGGGTACATAATTTAATTGCTGAACCAGGTTATTCACCCGC
>JBBQOJ010000017.1:0-12891 GCA_038330815.1 Chitinophagales bacterium
CAGGAGTTAACGGCGATGGGTGTTAAGGAATTAAGTATACAGGCGATCTCCAGGGCAGTGATAAATATCCGGACGAGTAAATTACCAGATCCCGCAGTGACTGGCAATGCAGGGAGTTTTTTTAAAAATCCCACGATTGCATCGGAGCAGTTTGAAAACCTAAAAGAGGCATTCCCGGGGATAATAGGCTACCCCGTACCTGCCGGCGAAATTAAACTGGCGGCAGGTTGGATGATAGAACAATGTGGCTGGAAAGGTTACCGCGAAGGGGATGCCGGTTGCCATGCCAGGCAGGCGCTGGTATTGGTAAATTATGGCAAGGCTACGGGAGAGGAAGTACTGGCGTTGAGTGAAAAGATCATCAACAGTGTGCAGGAAAAATTTGGGGTACTGCTGGAGCGGGAAGTAAATATAATATAGGTTATAAGAGCGGCAATTCGGCACCCGCTTGAATACTATTATATGTTTTTCAGGTCTCCAACCTTTAAGGTTGGAGACCTTTAGGGTTAGCTACCTTCCTAATAGGGTTCTGTAAAAACGGTTGGTACTAAATAGAAGGTAAAAAAAGATACCGCATAAAAAAAGCCAATCGTTCAACGATTGGCTTCTAAAATAAGCGCCCTGGTTGTTTGCTTCAACAACTAATTAAAATCACTATCGTTTAAATCCTCTTCACTAAACGACTGCGCGCCCATATTGAGCATACTGCCCATCAAATCTTTAAACTCAATTTTACCATCCAGTACTCTTTTGCTGATAAGCGAATAGGCCGCCAAACCGTGCAATACAAATTCCATTAACAACGCGTTTTCATTTTCATTGGCGGTTTTGTAATACTTTTTCACCAGTGCATGCAGTCCGTCCACTTTATAGAGCAGTTGCACCTTGTCTTCATCCCTGGTTTCAAAAAACACCTCCAGGTGGTTGCCACCGTCGAACCAGCGTGTGATCGATTTATAAGGATTGTCTTCCGGGGTGGCTTCCTTGCTTCTTTTTTTCTTCAACGTATCAGGGTTAGGAAAATACTGGCTAAATAGCGTACGTGTAGCTTTTTCCAATAAATTAAAGGCTACCTGGTACGGACCTTCCTGTTCGCCTTCATACACCAGTTCTATCTTTCCCGTAATGGAGGGAATGATACCCACCAGGTCGCTGATCCAAACCTGGGTTTGTTTTTCGTCGTTGATAATTGCCCGGCGCTCTGCAGCGCTTACCGCATTTTCGTAAGCGGCAATGGTAAGCCTGGCGCTCACCCCACTTTTCTTGTCTACAAATTCGCTGCTCCTGGCTTCAAAAGATACCTGCTCAATTAATCGCTTTACCAGGTCGCTGATGTTTACCCTGTTTAATTGCTCGGCGTAAATATTTGCCTCCTGTTCGGTAATGGCCAGCGAGGTTTCAATGGTTTTAGGGTAATGCGTTAAAATCTGGCTTTCAATACGATCCTTCAATGGCGTTACAATGCTGCCACGGTTGGTGTAGTCCTCGGGATTGGCCGTAAACACAAACATAACGTCGAGGGGTAAACGCAATTTAAAGCCCCGTATCTGTAAATCACCTTCTTCGAGGATATTGAATAAGGATACCTGGATCCTGGCCTGTAAGTCGGGCAATTCGTTGATTACGAAGATGCTCCTGTTACTCCTTGGAATGATACCGTAATGCAACACACGCTCATCCGCAAAACTTAATTTAAGGTTAGCTGCTTTGATGGGGTCAATATCTCCAATAAGATCGGCTACGCTAACATCCGGTGTGGCTAATTTTTCACCATAACGCTGGCTTCGGTGCAACCAGTTAATGGGCGTGGCATCCCCGTGTTCCTCAATTAGGTCGATGGCATACCTTGAGATGGGCTGCAGGGGATCGTCATTAATTTCACTTCCGGCCACTACGGGTATGTATTCATCCAGTAGTTCTACCATCTGCCTGGCCATCCTTGTTTTCGCCTGCCCGCGCAGCCCCAAAAATAAGATGTTGTGCCGCGATAACAGGGCCCGTTCCGTATCAGGAATCACCGAATCCTCGTATCCCAATATGCCGGGAAAAGCGTTTTCCTTCGCTTTAATTTTCTTTACCAGGTTGTCGCGGATCTCATCTTTTATTGACCTTGAGGTGTAACCTTTTTCCTTCAAATCCCCTAAAGTGCTTGCTTGTTTGCTCATGCTATTTTTTTAATGACTTTTTTAATGTAAGAAGTTCGATACCGGGAAGAGGTAAGGAAGACTCATTTGTTAAGGTGTGCCAAAGGATGTTGCTGATAGTAGCAGCCGGTACAAGGGTGCGACGCCAATGCCGCTCACCAGGGAACTGTTGCCTGGCCCAAAAAAACACCTGCCGGCATCCTGCTAAAACACTGTCTTCCGTTTGCCGCTTTCAAAATCCTTAAAGATAAAAGCGCCTAACCGGTCGAGTGATGCAAAGAACGCCTTTCCATTATTGGTTTCTGTAAATTCTGTTACAAACTTTTGCAAATAAGGATCACTGGCGATCATAAACGTAGTGATAGGTATCTTTAGTTTTTTACATTGCGTAGCCAAACTCATACAACGGTTTAAAATCTTCCTGTCTACACCAAAACTATTTTTGTAATACCGTTTGCCTACTTTTAAACAAGTGGGTTTACCATCCGTGATCATAAATATCTGCTTATTCGGGTTCCTGCGTTTGCGCAACAGGTCCATTGCCAGTTCCAATCCCGCTACCGTGTTGGTATGATAGGGGCCCACCTGTAAATAGGGCAGGTCTTTAATCTCAATCGTCCAGGCATCGTTGCCAAACACCACGATGTCGAGCGTATCTTTTGGATACTTTGTCTGTATCAATTCACTCAAAGCCATCGCTACCTTTTTAGCCGGCGTAATCCTGTCTTCGCCGTAAAGGATCATAGAGTGGCTGATATCGATCATGAGTACAGTGGAGGTTTGTGATTTAAAATCGGTCTCCCTTATCTCCAGGTCATCTTCCTGCAGGCGAAAACTTTCTGCGCCATGGTTAATTTGCGCATTGCGGATGGAAGCGGTAAAATCGATTTGCTCCAAGGTGTCGCCAAATTGAAAGGGCCTTGTTTCGGGATTAATTTCATCGCCACCACCGGGCTTAAAGGTATTGTGGTTCCCCTGTTTGCTTTTCTTCAATTTACCGAATATCTCTTCCAGGCTTTTTTTACGAATGCCCTGTTCTGTTTTAGGGGTAATTTTAATTTCACCCTTATCCCCTTTTTCATCGATATAGCCTTTGTCTTTCAGGTCTTCATAAAAATCCCCCATCCCATAATCATTTTGGGTAAGGTTATATTCCTTATCGAGTTCGTTTATCCATTGCATGGCTTCTCCTACATCGCCATTGGTGTAGGTGAGCAATTGCATAAAAATGTCAAGCAATTGTTCAAAACGTGTTTTGCTATTTTGATTGGGGTCAAATTTTGAGAAGTTATATCCTTTCATAGTATGTATCTCCTGCCATCTTTGGCTGCCTTTATGCCGCGCCAACTATGTTGATGGTACCTGGCCGGCAGCGGTTGGTGTGCTTGCAATTTAATAAACATTTGAGTGTAAGTATTGGTTCAGTTGTTAAATAAAAAATCCTCCCTTGGTTAGCAGGAGGATTTTGATATTTCGAATCGCGTTATTTAGTCTTTTCCAGTATCGGGTTTACCGGGTGCAGGTGGGGTGGGCACATTATTAATGGCGCCGGGTAACTCGTTGGGTTGGGGCCTTGGCGGAATGGGGTTTTTGTACATGCCCTCTATTTGCTGAATGCCTCTTAAGAAATTGGCAGCCTGCTCGTTATCGCTTCTAAACTGGTCTTGTTTTTCTTCCTCCAGGTTAGCGTAATAATTCAGTTGTTGCTCAAGGTCTTTTTTTACACTGCGGGATACTTTAGCAGCCAGCACCGTATCGCCTGCCTTATAACAGGCTTCTAAAAATTGCAGGGAGATATAGTTGTGTTGCTGGTAGCGGGAAACCATGCCATAGGCAAAATTATCTTCCAGCATGCCCTGGTCGCATTTCTGCAACATTTTTTTTGCTTCTTCTTTTTTTCCATTATCGGCCAGGTTGCCAGCGGCCTGTGCATAGGCCAGTCGGATGCTATTGAGGTGGCGGCGGTTTTCTTCGTCAAAATAAACACCTTTTAAATTGGCATTGCCAAACACAAACTTGTTCATCATTTTGTCGTACACCCAGCTTTTATTGACCGGGCTGTTGGCCACGGGTACCAACCTGTTGGTAAGGCCATCCTGGCGCAGGTAAGGCGCAAAGCCCAATTCACGGTATTCCGAAGTAAAGTAGATGGGGCGTTTCCATTTGTTGGCTGCAATCAGGTTAAGAATGGCGGCATCGTTTTTAAACAACGCATTCTTTGGAATATCAAACCTGATTTCTGACAACACGCTGTCCTCCGGGTTAACGGTGCCGTTGGCGCGTACCAGGGCGATGTCAACCGGGATAGATACTTTCTTGGTCGGAAATACATTCAGGGTATCGCCATTGCGCAATTCAATTTTCCCTGCTTCATCACTACCTGCGTACTCTTTCATCATGGTGTATAAGTCCATGTATTGGTTAGGATCTACCCCCGGGCGTGGTGCATAATACACGATATCGCGTTTGGCGCCCTCAATTTGTGCAGCGCTCCAGATAGGATCCATGGGGTCGCTGTTATTTAACTTATATCGAAGTTGGTTTATATACCAGTCGGTACCCAACAGGCTCGAGTTAACTACGCGGATATCGCGCCTCACCCCTTCAACTTCCTGTGCATACCACAGCGGGTAAGTATCATTATCGCCAAATGAAATCACCAATGCATTGGGGGCGCAACTTTCCAGGTAGTCGATGGCGAGGTCTCTTGCCAGTACCTTTCTGCCCCTGTCGTGGTCATCCCATTCCTGGCTGGCCATTAACACGGGCACGGCCAGCAGGCAAAGCCCGGCGGCAGCATAACCTGCCACAACCGGTTTCATAAATTTTGTGAACAGTTCTTTTACATATAGCATTCCAATACCAATCCACAATGCAAAAGCATAGAAAGAACCCACGAATGCATAATCACGCTCACGGGGCTGGTTACCCGCCATATTCAGGTATACCACGATGGCCACGCCGGTGAAGAAAAACAATAATCCTACTACCGTAGCATCCCTGTTGTTTTTTTTGAAATGAAACACCATACCCAGGATACCCAATATAAGTGGTAGGGCAAACAAGCTATTATTGGCTTTATTGTGCTTCATGCTATCGGGCAGATATTTTTGATCGCCGAGGCGTGCATTGTCCCAGAAACCGATACCGGTTTTCCAGTTTCCATCCCGCACATTGCCCATGTTTACGCCCTGTATATCATCCTGCTTACCTGCGAAATTCCACATAAAGTACCGGAGGTACATCCAGCCCAACTGGTATTGCATAAAGAAGCTGATATTGTCGGCCATGGTAGGTGTACCGAGGTATTCGCCTGTTTTTGGATCCTTGCCAATACCGGCAAAAGCAGCATAGTAATCGGCATGCCCCTGGTCATTGCTCTGGTCCCACATACGCGGAAAAACATGCTGGTCTTCCTGAGCATAAATGGTTTCCATCTTGCGGCCGTTTTTTACATAATTATCCTTGCCTTTAATATAGGTCTCTACCATATTTTGTTCAGCAGGAGCAGCCGTAAAATCCTGCCCCTTTAAAATGGGCCAATCGCCATATTGTTCACGGCCCAGGTAACCTACCAGGTTTACGGGGTTGTCTACATTAAACATATCCACCACCGGGTCGGCGTTGGAACGAATAAGGGTGGTGAAATAGGTGGAATACCCCAACAGCATAAACGCGAAGCTCCATAAACCCAATCGTAAAAAGTTCCAATTGTTTTTGGTGGCGATGCGCAGTCCAAAATAAATAAGTACACCAATTAATACAAAGAAGAAAGCGAAGCCACTAAAGAACGGCAGGCCAAAATCGTTTACGAAAAGGATGTCAAAATTACCCGCTCCTTTAATGGTCCATTGTATCACCGCTTTTTGAATAAAGCCGGTAAGGATACAACCGATAAGGAAGGCAAACACTACGCCCCAGGAAGTTACCTTGTAGCGTTTGTAGTAATATACCATTACCATGGCAGGGATGGTAAGCAGGTTGAGCAAATGCACACCAATAGAAAGTCCCATCAGGTAAAATATTAAAATCAGCCAGCGATCGGCACTGGTGAAGTGGCCATTAATGCCGGCTTTCTGTTCTTCTGTAACTGCATCTTCCCATTTTAACATGGCCCAGAAAACAATCGCAGTAAAAAAAGACGACAGCGCATATACTTCACCTTCCACTGCACTATACCAAAACGAATCAGAAAAAGTATACGCCAGCGCACCAATAGCACCTGCCGCCATTACAGCGAATACCTGCTCACCGTTTAACTCTTCGTTACCTTGCCGAACCAGTTTTTTAGCAAAATGGGTGATGCTCCAGAATAGGAATAAAATGGTAAAGCCACTGGATAAGGCGCTCATCAGGTTAATACCGGTGGCGGCATGCTGGGGGTCAAAGGGTACCATGAATAAACGGCCGATCAATACAAACAAAGGGGCACCCGGGGGATGCGGAATTTGTAACTTATAGGCACTGGAAGCAAATTCACCACAATCCCAGAAACTACCGGTGGCCTCCATCGTAAGGATGTATACGATACAGGCAATCAGGCACACAAGCCACCCGGTAATGTTGTTGATACGTTTAAAGGTCATATTGAAATAAATTATATCCCGCTAACTCACGGGAGGGCAAATATAATTAGTTTGTGCTTTGTTGTGCTTACAATATAGGTATTTATGATTTTTTTGTTGACTGCCACACCTTCTCATGCTGTACATGCAATAACGTAGCAGTTTTAATAACTTGTAGTATAAATATGCGCCTGGTTTATTTAGGACTGGTAGTGGTTTACCAAAGCTGGTTATACTAGGGTATACCAGGCACAACCAAAGTATAGGCCTTCGTTTGTGCTATCGTGATCAACATTGGAAAGCTGCAACCCTTTCCTGCGTTTAGGTTGGTAATTGCTTACTTATCTTTGCCGCCATGCGAAAAGCGTTTATCCAGTTACATGTAGCTGTTTTCCTGGCAGGGTTTACTGCTATATTGGGTAAACTGATTGGACTGAATGAAGGCTTACTGGTATGGTACCGCCTGTTGATTACCGTTTTTACCCTTGGCCTGCTATTGTACCTCACCAGGAAGCTGGAGCGCATTCCCGCAAAAGACATTATTAGGATTTTTGGTGTAGGGCTGATAGTGGCGATTCACTGGGTGTCTTTTTACGGAAGCGTGAAGTATGGAAATGTTTCCATTGCCGTGGTATGTATTTCCGCCTCCTGTTTCTTCACCGCTTTTTTTGAACCGCTTATTTTTAAAAGACGGGTATTGCTGCTGGAAGTGCTGCTTAGCCTGGTAGCTATTGCGGGGATATATATCATTTTCGACTTTCATCCCCAGTATAAAAAGGGAATTATTTTTGGCGTTATTTCTGCCATTGGCATTTCCCTATTCCCCATTTTTAATAAACAATTGCTGGTAAAATTTACGCCTTCTACCTTAACCCTGTACGAAATGGGGGGTGGATTACTGGTACTCACCCTGCTGGTGCCATTTTACCTCCTACAGTTTCCAGCCAGCTATTACCTGCCTAGCTGGTCCGACTGGGGCTGGTTGATATTGCTGGCATGTGTATGTACCGTTTATGGCTTTCACCTGCAGCTAAATGCCTTGAAAAAGATATCCCCCTTTACTGCCAATATCGCCTATAATATGGAACCGGTATATGGGATATTATTAGCTTTCCTGTTTTTTAGAGAGAATAAATTACTAAACCCCCAGTTTTACCTCGGCGTAGCACTTATTTTATTATCGGTATTGTTGCAAACAGGTAAAATATGGTGGATGGGCAATAAAGGGCGATAGAGAATGTGGTTAAAGCGATAAGAAAATTAAATTTAGCATGGTAAGAATAACGCTGAGAAAAAAGGGTACATTGAGTGCTCGCCGGGTATAATAGCGGGAAAAATGGAAGGAGAATGCCAGCAAATAAAATATCAATTTTTTACATGGAAGCCCTTAATTTGAGTGGATGCGGAAGCGGTAAACCATGTAGAAAGGAGCGGTTGACCAACTAATTATCCCCCGGGCCCATCGGTGAGGCAGTTAAATTTAAAAAAAATAAGAAAAGCTGTCCGCTAATCCAAATTGTTTTATTACCTTCGCCGTCCAAAAAATTAGTATATGGCTAGAGTATGTCAAGTTACAGGTAAGAGGCCAATTACGGGTAACAAAGTATCGCATTCAAATATCAAAACCAAACGTAGGTTTTTGCCCAATTTGCAAACCAAACGTTACTTCCTGGCAGAAGAAGATAAGTGGGTAACGTTAAAAGTTTCTTCCGAAGCTATACGCACTATCAATAAAAACGGGTTGTTATCAGTGGTAAAAAAGCTGAGACTGGCCGGTGAAAAAATTTAAAACCACCCTTCCCCCGCGGAAGAAGTAATTATAAAATAAACAACAATGGCAAAGAAAGGTAACAGGGTACAGGTAATTTTGGAGTGCACAGAGCACAAGGCCAGCGGTAAAGCAGGTACCAGCCGCTACATCACCAAAAAGAACAAAAAAAATACACCTGAAAGACTGGAACTGAAGAAATTCAACCCAATTTTAAAGAAAGTAACTGTTCATAAAGAAATTAAATAAGCAGCCAATCGTATAAGTTGGCGGGTGCCTGATTTAATCGGGCGTTCCTGGCAAATGAAAAAATTGGCACTATAGCAAATTATAAAAATAAATAGTCATGGCAAAAGCAGCTAAAACAGCGATTAAAACCAAGGACCAGAAAGCGGCAGCAGATGCTAAAAACTGGACAAAAGTAATACGTGCCGTACGTAGTCCTAAAACCGGCGCTTATACTTTTAAAGAATCTATTGTTCACAAAGACAAGATTAAGGAACATTTAGGTCAATAATTTATTTCGCATGAACATTATTATATAAAGCTGTCCTGGTGTAAATCGGGACAGCTTTCTTAATTTTACCCATCTGCCCGAAAGGGAGTACCACCTCAATCATTTGTAACACCAATCAAAAAAAACAGCTCCCGTTGGAGCAGCTTGTATGGGACTTTTTGACAAACTTTTTGGTAAAAAACAACAGCAGGAGACCCTTGACCAGGGGTTGCAAAAAACCAGGGATGGTTTTTTTAGTAAAATAACGAAGGCCATTGCCGGTAAAAGTACCGTAGATGAAGAAGTGCTGGATGAAGTGGAAGATGCGTTGGTTAGTGCCGATGTGGGTATTGAAACTACCGTTGAAATTATCAAGCGAATTGAACAGCGTGTGGCACGGGATAAGTATGTTGGCACCGGCGAATTAAATGCCCTGCTGAAAAGTGAAATTGAAAATCTACTGGTATCAGCTCCGCAGGACACCAGTTATGAAAACTATGAATTACCCTCGGGACATACGCCCCATGTTATATTGGTGGTTGGTGTAAACGGGGTGGGTAAAACCACTACTATCGGAAAGCTGGCGCATAATTTCTCGCTCGCAGGCAAATCGGTATTGTTGGGAGCGGCGGATACGTTTAGGGCAGGTGCCGTTGACCAGCTAACCATTTGGAGTGAACGCACCAATGTGCCCATTGTAAAAAAGGAAATGGGCAGTGATCCTGCTTCCGTTGCCTACGATACCATCATCAGCGGCGTAGCAAGAAATGTAGATGTAATTATTATTGATACAGCAGGCCGCCTACACAACAAAGCCTATTTGATGGATGAGCTCACCAAGATAAAAAGGGTTATTCAAAAAGTGATACCTGCTGCGCCCCACGAAGTAATGCTGGTGCTGGATGGCAGTACGGGCCAGAATGCACTGGAACAGGCCAGGCACTTTACCGCCGCCACCGACGTTACGGCTTTAACCATCACCAAACTGGATGGTACCGCGAAGGGAGGTGTGGTGCTTGCGATCGCCCATCAGTTTAAAATACCGGTTAAGTTTATCGGGGTGGGTGAAAAGGCCACCGACCTGTTGGTGTTCAACAAACAACAGTTTGTAGAAGGGTTATTTAACCTGGGCGAAAAATAATAACAGCAACCAGGAATAAGTAATAAACAAGTATAGTCATTTTATTTAGTTGTTTTTATAGCGGATTACCAGCCTGGATAAGCAGATACACTGCCTGGCTATTATACATCATTTCTACTGCGAACTTATTTCACTATTATAAATTTATTTCCGGATGGTAAAAGTTGGCGAATACAACCAGTTAAAAGTGATACGCGCAGTAGATTTTGGTATGTACCTCGACGATGGGGCAGAAGGGCTGTTATTGCCAAAGCGGTTTGTACCGGCCGGTACTGCCATTGGCGACGAATTAAAAGTGTTTGTATATCATGATGGGGAAGATCGTTTGATCGCAACCACGCAGGAGCCAAAGGGCGTATTGGGGGATATTGTTAAATTGAGGGCTGTATCCGTAACGCCGCAGGGCGCATTTTTAGATATGGGCCTCATGAAAGACCTCTTTGTACCTAAATCCAAGCAGGTGATGGGCATGCGGCCCAACGGCGATTACCTGGTAAAAATTTATATGGATGAGCAAACCGGTCGTATCGCCGCCACGGAAAAGTTAGAACCCTATTTAAGCAATGAATCAATTACCGTAAAAGAACTGGAGGTGGTTGACCTTATTGTATACCGCCGTACCGATATTGGCTATGTATGCATCATTAACAATGTGCATACGGGTGTATTGCACTTTAATGAAATTTACCGCAACATCCAGGCAGGCGATAAATTTACCGGGTTTATAAAGAAAATTTATCCTGAAAGCAATGACAAGGACGACCGGTTCAGGATAAATGTCGCCGCCGGCAAACCAGGGTACAACCGGGTAGAGGATGAAGCAACGAAAATATTGCGCCTGCTGCAGGAAAACAATGGTTACCTCCCTTACCACGATAAAAGCAGTCCTGACGAAATTTATGATTTTTTCGGGATGAGCAAAAAGACATTTAAAATGACTACCGGTAACCTTTACCGTCAACGCAAAATCACCTTCGAAAAAACCGGTATTAAGTCGGTTACAGATTAACCTACCGGCAACCAAAAAAAATTGCCTTGAATTGTTACCTTCGGTAGCTAAACCGGGAAGTGATGAATATCAATAACCAGTATGACTATTGGGATCGGGTGGCCGCTCAAAAAACCTTCACCCATCCCCTTCAGCTACCGTTGTTGTTGCAATATGTAACAAAACAAGCTACTATCATTGACTATGGTTGTGGGTATGGCCGGGTTGTTGCCGAATTACTCAATCACCAGTTTGAAAAGGTAAGGGGATATGACACTTCTATTGAGCTGGTGAAACGAGGGCTGGCGCAATCATTGCCACTTCATTATATTGCTACGTCCGTTATGTTGCCATTGGACAAAAATAGCATTGACTGTTTTTTGTTATTTGCTGTACTCACCTGTATTCCCTCCAACGCCGGACAAAGTGAGCTTCTTCAATTACTTCATTCCAAACTACGACCTGGCGGATACATTTATATCAGCGATTATTACCTGCAGGAAAATGAAAAGGCGATTAGCAGGTATGAGTGCCTGAACAATGACCCGGATAATTATGGGGTGTTTACGCTACCGGAAGAGGCCACGTTGCGGCATCATCCAAGAGAATGGATCAATAAGTTGGTGGCCGAATTTACCCTCCTGCATCACGAGGAAATTGATGTAAATACCATGAATGGCAATGGCGCCAGGGCATTTCAGCTGGTGCTGCAAAAATAGAGTTGCCATGTCATTTGCCTGTTAGGGCACCAACCAGCAACTATTCACTACCGCATTGTCAGCATAGGTAAATGCCGCCCTTACATTTCCTTCCCTGTGCAGCCAAAGCCATTCCATCCGTTTCACCTGTGTTACCACTACTCCAAAATTTTTACTGCCGGCTTCGGTGTCGGCTATTGACAGTACGTCGTTTGCTGCCGCAACCGCAGGCCCGCTTACCGGCGTTGCGGAAGGAGTTGAGGGCGGGAGTGCGGCCAGGTAATTTATCCTGCTGTTCGCCGGCTGTTCTTTCCAGGCGGTTTCGGCCAACGCATCACTTTGATGAAGGGCGGTTATACCGGAAAGGGTAATTTGAATACCGGTAACCGCATCGTAAAATAGCCAGCTAAGCCTTGCATCCTTCGCCAAAGCCTGCCACTTACGGGAACGGGTATCCGTAAAAAAGGTAAGCGCCTTGTCTATGGGGTTAGTATGGCGAAGTACTACGGTGCGTACACTAGCGCCATTGTGATCCTGGTTAGCCACCACCCCGCTATGAAACGGGTTCCTCCCCTGCAAGGCGCCATTCTGCAGGCGGTACCAGCAGTCTTTTTCAATGCCTGCTAAATCATAGTGGATGCTATCCCGGGTTATATAGTTCATATTTGTTTATTTATTTTCGTCGCAAATTTTTAACTGCGCATTGCCGGGGTTGCCGCTTTATTATTCAATATATTTGGTGCTGCAACGATAACAATGTCCGGCAGTTTAAAGTTGCCGATCTGCAAGGTAGTTGTTACCGGAAATTTTTACCTGTTTTGGGAAAGCCTGCCTGTAAGGTTATTCAGCAAATCTACACCCATGCATATTCTAATTGTAAATAATTCAAAGATACCTGCCCTTAAATATGGTGGAACAGAAAGGGTGATCTGGTGGTTGGGGAAGGCGTTGGTAAAAATGGGGCACCGGGTATCCTACCTGGTAGCACCCGGTTCTACCTGCCCGTTTGCAGATGTATATGAATGGCATCCGGCAAAGCCATTCAACAGCCAGGTGCCGGCCGGTGTGGAGGTGTTGCATTTATCAGCAGC
>JBBQOJ010000018.1:0-12845 GCA_038330815.1 Chitinophagales bacterium
TGCCTGATGGCCATACACAGCCTGCCCATGCTCTATTTATCCATGACATTGGTGATTATCGGCAATGGCTTCTTCAAACCAAATATTTCTACTCTCCTCGGTAATTTATATTCCGCACCGGAATTCGTGGAACGAAAAGATGAAGGGTATAATATTTTTTACATGGGCATCAATGTGGGCGCCTTTATCTGTAATTTTTTTAGCGCCGCCATTATTATCATCTGGGGATGGAAGTACGCTTTTGTTGCCGCAGGGATTGGAATGTTCCTGGGGGTACTTATTTTTATGACAGGTAGCAAACACTATGTTTCCGGCGATATAAAAAAACCACTAAGTAAGGAAGACATGCCCTTTGGCAAAATTGTGTTGACCATCCTGGTGCCTTCGTTGCTAGCAGGCATATTGGGTTGGATGATTCCTGGCAACCTCTTCCAGTCGGATAGTAATGATGCTTTTATTTTCGCCTGTATCCCGGTAGTTTATTTTTATTCTTCCCTGTATTTCCGTGCCAACGTTGCGGAGAAAAGGCCCATTGCAGCGTTGCTGGCAATTTTTGCAGCGGTGATATTGTTTTGGGCAGTGTTTAAACAAAATGGCACGGCGCTTACAATTTGGGCCGATAGCTATACCAACCGGCAGGTATCCGGCACAACCGGGGAAGTACTCCATAAACTGGCGCTTGCAGAAACAATCACTTATAAAAAAGATTCGGTTAACAGCTATGATGCCCATTTCAGGTTACAGAAAGCAAATGGCACTGTTTTAAAAGAATACAATTATCCAGTTTATTTTAAGAATGTTCCAACGGCAACACTTCCGGAAGAAGGCGGCCCCGCCACCCTATGGAGTACCCCGTTAACTCAATCCATTAATCCTGGCTGGGTAATTTTATTAACACCGCTTGTGGTCGCATTTTTCGCCTTCCTCCGCAAAAAAAACCGGGAGCCGTCCACACCTACCAAAATTGCCTTTGGCTTATTTATTTCTGCGCTATCTGTATTGGTAATGATAGCGGCTGCCTACCTAACTAACAATGGCGCAGAAAAAGCCAGCGTAGGCTGGTTGATCATCACCTATGGCGTTATCACCATCGGTGAATTACTACTGAGCCCAATGGGCCTTTCCCTGGTGTCTAAACTTAGCCCGGTGCGTATCACGTCGCTGATGATGGGTGGTTGGTTTTTGGCAACCTCTATTGGCAATAAATTATCGGGCGTATTGGCTACCATGTGGGATGGGTATGAACAAAAAGCCGGGTTCTTTTGGGTAAATTTTGCATTATTGATGCTGGCGACGGTCATTATTTTCGCCATGCTGAAATGGCTAAACGGTATCATGAAAGAGAAAGGGGTGAATTAAACAACCTACACACAATAGCCTGTGTTCAACATAGTTTAGGAAACTGCTTAGTGCATCCAACCCCTATAATCCAAGGAGATACCTTCTAAAAATGCACCGGTGGTATGCCGCAATTGGTGGTTAAATTATCCTAAATAAATTGCAAATAGTTTCCCTTTTTTCCAATAATAGCACCATCATCTGCATTCAGCCATTTATTTAAAACGGTGGCATAAACATCTTTAAAATCCACGGTGTGTTTCAGGTCGCCCTGGTTGAGGTCCGCCAGGTTAGGCATTGAATTCAACAAACCTTTCTCCTTTAATCCACCACTGATAAAAAACATATTGTTGGCGGTACCGTGATCTGTACCACCGCTGGCATTTTGCGACACACGCCGGCCAAATTCGCTAAAGGTCATCATCAATACATCATCAAAACGGTTTTGTTGCTGCATATCCGCAGTAAACGCCTTTACGGCATCATTCAATTCGGTGAAGAGGCGTTTCTGCTGATTTTCCTGGTTAACGTGGGTATCAAAACTACCCAATGATACATAATAAACCTTGGTATTGATATCCGACAGAATGAGACTCGCAATGGTTTTTAAATCCCTGCCAAGCGCAGTTCCGGGATATACCGCAGCGGAGGGATGCAACTTGCTTTGTTGAAAAATATAGTCGGCGCTGCTCAGGGTACCGCTCATGGTCTTGTACAGGTAATCAACAGTAGCTTCGCCTGGTTGATGATCGGCATTGATTTCCTTGAAATATTTTTCATTGCTGGTATTGAATAATTTACGGGGATCTTTAAATGCCAGTCCGTTATTACTTTCTCCCTTTAGTGCCAGGCTAAGCACGTCGTCAATCTCCAGTGCCTGGGTGGGTTTGTCGCAGCCTTTGCACTGGGCGTCCAGGTAACGGCCAATCCAACCGCTATTCAGGTACTCGTTACTGTTACTGGCACTGTGCCAGATATCCATGCTCCTGAAATGCGAACGATCAGGATTGGGATATCCCACACTGTTTAATATGGCCAGGTTACCGGCATCGTATAATCCTTTAAATGCTTCCAGTGCAGGATTGAGCCCGGCTTCGCTGGTTAGCGCCAAGGCCTTTTCTTTTGTAATTCCCAGGCGGGGCCTCGACTTATAATAGATATCATCCTGCACCGGGATTACTGTATTCAGTCCATCGTTGCCACCACTGAATTGAATTACTACCACTACTTTATTACCAGGTGGTACCATGGCCGGACTTTCGAAGGCCTTTAAAAACTTAGGTACCATAAAAGACGCGGTAGCAAGTGAACCGATCTGTAAAAACTCTTTACGTTTTATCATCATACCAAATCCTCCTAAACTCCTTCAGGAGCCCTTTTAAAAATGAACATTTAAGTGACCCCTCCCGCTTATCAATCATTCCAAATGATTACCGACGCTCCTCCCGTTTGAGTGCCCACCTCACTTCTTTAGCACAACTGGTATTCCGGCGTGCTCATCAAATATATAATCGCGCTTTTAACATAAGCCTCCCTGCTTTCGCTGTTAAGGTATTTGGCAAGTACGGCATTACTGGCACGGGTATGCGCCTGCAATACGGTAGCTGAAACAGCGGGCAATAGTTTTTCCCTGGGTACTTTTTCAAATGCTTTGAGGGGCAGTTCCCAATCTACCACGGCTCCCCCGTTTCTCATAGTATACCCGGCTTTTTTTGGCAGGGTAACCTGCTTATCGGTCATTTGCCCCATCATCACGTCATCATCACTTTTGGGTTTAATATTAATGGCTTCGCTGGCAGTGATAATCTGGGGAATACGTAATCGCAGCATAAGTGTGCTGCTATCAATCCATGTTTTGCCACCTGGCCAACCTGCCACATTCGGTGGATAGAAAAGTACCTGTCCCAATGCCCGCTGAAACAGCAGCTGCGTACTGCTATCATCCAGTTGAAGGGGCAACAGGCGTTGTATGCCTACCAATAATTCTACCGGGGATTTAATTTTGGTACCTATGTTTTGTTCAGCATAAAACCAATCACTGGTAAAAATGTCTCCCATTAACTTCTTCAGGTCGTACTGGTTATCATAAAATCGTTTGGATAACCAGGCTACTTTTTCCGCATCCACATTTTCATTTACAAAGTGGCGGTAAATTTTCTGTGTGATAAAGTGGGCGGTTTGCGGCTGCTCCAATAAAATATCAATGATATCGTCACCATCGAAATCGCCGGTTTTACCGAGAAAGGTTTTTGTGCCCGTATCATGCTGGTTTTGCCTGAAAACAAATTCGCCCTGCAGGTTAAATCCCCAGCCGGTAAAGGCACGGGCTGCTTCCTTCACGTCAGTTTCTGAATAATTACCCCTACCCATGGTAAACAGTTCCATCACTTCCCGGGCAAAATTTTCATTTGGGCGTTGTTTCCTGTTTTGCTGATTATTTAAAAATTGCAACATAGCCGGGCTCTTGCTAACTTCTCGTAGCATTTCACCAAAATTGCCAAAGGCATTTCGGCGGAGTATATCCAATACCTGTTGCTGGTAAAAAATATTAATCACGCGGCAGGCAAAATGCCCATGCCAGAACAGGCTCATTTTTTCTCTGAACTGCGCCTCGCTATTTACCATTTCCGCCATCCAGGTAAGGTTTAAACTCTTGATGGCATCCCGTGATTGCTGTGCCATGGTTCTCTTTTGCTCGGAAGTAAGCTGCTTCTTTTGTCCTACTTCCTTTACACCATTTACCAACCCATCAAAGCGGTTAGCAACCACATCAATAACGGCAGGCTTTTTCGCGGATGTTGACAATAGCAGTTCCCATAATTTTTTTTGAGAAATGCTGTCGAGCTCCGCAATATTCTCAGCCATTGGCCCAAAAGCTGCCCGCCATAATAAATGTTGATTTTTTAATCGGTTGGACATTTGCATGCTACAGGTTTGATTATAAAGAAGCTGTTTTCATTCATAGCGGTTGGTATGACCGGGTGTTGCCTTATTGGTTTAATGTAAAGCAAAAAAAGGGCACTATTTTTTCCTGCGATACCCAACATCCGCAGTTAGCCATCAACCTAAGTAATTTTTCAACCCGGCAACTTCGGTTACCGGCAGTGTATATATGTAAAGTAAATATTTAAATTGATTTTTGTTAACTTGTAAGCATAACGCAAGGCCTGTATGAATATTAAAGTATTAAAATACCTTACGCCGGTGACTTTATATGCATTGGCTTTTACCGCATTTTCTACAACAGGCTGGTTAACCTGGTCGCCGCTTTTATATGCCTGGGTGTTGCTACCACTGTTGGAGCTACTATTACCCCCGGATGAAAATAACATGAATGCCGCGCAGGAAGAACTGGCAAAATCGGACGCTGTATATGATTGGGTGCTATACTTTTTTGTAGTACTCCAGTTTATAGCACTGGGCTATTTTCTGTACGTTATGCAAATGCCGTTATTGTACTGGTGGGAAACCGCAGGCCGGATTGCGTCGATGGGGCTGCTATGCGGGACTTTTGGTATCAATATCGGCCACGAATTGGGCCACCGGGTAAACCGGTTTGAACAGGTATTGGCAAAAGCCTCCCTCCTTACTTCCCTGTATATGCATTTCTTTATCGAGCACAATAAAGGGCACCATAAAAAAGTAGCAACGCCCGAAGATCCCGGAAGTGCCCGCTACAATGAAGCCATCTATTTATTTTATTGTCGTACTATTTTCTTTTCCTACCTGTCTGCCTGGAAAATTGGCAACGCTGCCGCAAGAAAAAATGGCTACCCCAAATGGCACTGGAAAAATGAAATGGTACAGGCCCACCTGGTGCAGGGGCTTTTTGTTTTGTGTATATACATCTTTGCGGGCACGCTCGTCACCGGTTATTTCCTGGTGGCCGCCTTCATTGGAATTTTATTATTGGAAACAGTGAATTATATTGAACACTATGGACTGCAACGGAGGCCCATGGTGGAGGGCGGTTATGAACGCGCCATGCCCTGGCATAGCTGGAACAGCAATCACCTGTTGGGAAGGCTGATGTTATTTGAACTGAGCCGCCATAGTGATCATCATTACATGGCGAGTAGGAAATACCAGGTGCTGCAACACCACCCCGGAGCGCCTCAATTGCCCACCGGATATCCAGGCAGCATGCTATTGGCCATGCTTCCCCCTGCCTGGTTTTATATCATGAACCGGCGAATAAAAGCACTGAAGAAAAATACAGTGTCTTCTACCCAACGTTTACAGGTAGGGTAGCCATCACCCCCATTTTAGGGGTAAGCAAACTGCTGATTTATTACGCTTGTATAGCCGTGCTGCCAACATAATGATGCAGCACATCCGGTAAGCGTATACCCGAATCTGTTTGGTTGTTTTCAAGCAGGGCGGCTACAATGCGGGGCAAGGCAAGGGAAGATCCATTAAGTGAGTGCAGCAGCTGCGTTTTACCATTGCCGTCTTTGCTTCGTATTTTCATCCGGTTTGTTTGAAAAGTTTCAAAATTACTTACACTGCTAACCTCCAGCCATTTCTTTTGCGCCGCGCTGTACACTTCAAAATCGTAGGTAAGGGCACTGGTGAAACTCATATCACCTCCGCATAAACGCAGGATGCGGTAAGGCAACTCCAACAAAGCCAATAAATTTTCAATATGGGTTACCATTTCTTCCAGTACCAGGTAGCTGTTGGCTGGATGCACCAACTGAATGATTTCCACTTTATCAAATTGGTGTACCCGGTTTAGGCCCCGCACATCACTTCCAAAACTTCCGGCCTCCCTCCTGAAGCAAGGCGTATAGGCGGTCATCTTCACCGGCAGGTCGGTCTCTTTAATAATTTCATCGCGGTAGATATTGGTAACCGGCACCTCGGCCGTAGGAATTAAATAGAGATTGTCGGCTGTTACATGGTACATCTGCCCTTCCTTATCCGGCAACTGGCCGGTACCATAGGCAGATACTTCATTCACCATCAACGGTGGCAGGTATTCGGTATAACCCGCAGCAGTATTATAATCTAAAAAGTACTGTACCAGGGCCCTTTGAAGTTTGGCACCCTTTCCTTTAAATAAGGGGAATCCACTACCGGTTAGCTTGGCGCCGGTTTCAAAATCAACCAGGTCGTATTGCTTTATCAATTCCCAATGGGGAACTGCTGTTGGGGGCAGTTCGGGTATGGTTCCCCCGCTTCTAACCACTTCATTCTCCTCCGGTGTTTTGCCTTTATAAACGGAGGCATGCGGCAGGTTGGGTAACTTTAGTATATCCTCCTGCAGTTGCTTTTCCGCCTTATTGAGTACATCGTTTAATTGCTGAAGATTGGTTTTGTGCAGGCTAACCTCTTGCTTTTTTTGTGCCGCCAAATCTTTCTCCCCTTTGCCCATCAACAATCCTATTTCCTTGCTCGCGGTATTCATTTCGGCCTGCAGTGTTTCGGTGGCTACTTTTAGTTTACGTACCTCTTCATCCAACGTTACTACTGTATCCACCAGTGAAATATCGCTAAAAAAACGTACCCCCAATCTTTCTTTTATCCATTCTGCTTGCTGACGGATTACATTGATTTGTAACATGCTTAAAAAATTTCGCCAAAGGTAATGTTTTGGCTTTTTATTAATGAACCTGTGAACGACATTAAAGCAGGATGATGCTTTTAAATTTATCTTTGCCGCATGCAGCAGGTAAAAGATGATTTACAGGTAAGGTGGCTTAAATTACGAATCAAACTAAAAGAGCGGTATGGCATTAAGCCAGATATGGATGGCATCCTGTTCCTGGTTGGTGTACAGGAATTGGGGAGCGGCAGGCAGGTGTACACGAAGGAACAAAAACAAGACCTGATGCACATTGCTGTTTGTACCGTATTGATGGCTGGTGGTTACTACCTGCTGGAGGGGTACGACGAGGAAGGCTGGCCGCATTTTACGCAAGTAAAAGCCTTACCGGCATTTAACCTGTTTGAGCAGGAAAATTTTTTAAAGGACCACGTTTTACTTTACTTTGAACAGATTTTTAATAATGAACAATAGCCACATGCGGTATATTTTTAGACTTACCCTAATCGCCCTTTTGTTGTCCGGCACCTCAACCAGCAATGCCCAGGTGAAAAAGGCCCCCGTAAAAAAGGCGGCTGTTTCCACCAAACCAGCCGTAAGAAAAGCCACCGCCGCCAAGCCTGCCGTAAAAAAAACAGTGGCTGCCAAACCGGCAACAGCCGTGCCTGTTGTACCGGTTAAACCTGCAGGTACAAGGGTAAAAATTACCACCACCCTTGGCGAGATAACAGTTCGACTGTATGATAACACCCCCCTGCACCGCGATAATTTCATTAAACTGGTGGAGGAGCATTTTTACGACAGCCTGCTTTTCCATCGCATTATCAGCGGTTTTATGATACAGGGCGGCGATCCGGAAAGTAAAAATGCACAACCGGGTATCATGCTGGGCAAAGGGGATGTAGGTTATAAAATACCGGCAGAATTTGACTCTACCCTTTACCATAAAAAGGGGGCCCTGGCAGCCGCCCGCAACAATAACCCCGAAAAAGCCAGTAGTGGTTGCCAGTTTTACATTGTTCATGGGAAAAAATTTTCAGAAGAAGAACTCGAAGTGATTCAACAGCAAAAAGGTATTTATCTTTCGCCTGCCAAACGAATGACTTATAAGATGGTAGGCGGTACTCCCGCGTTGGATATGAATTATACGGTGTTTGGAGAAGTGGAACAAGGAATGGAAGTGGTGGAACTAATTGCTCAAACACCTAAAAATAATTTTGACCGCCCTGCTCAGGACATCATGATGAAAATGGACATCATTAAATAATGGTACAGCATCGCAATAATTCATTTGGCAGAAAAAAAATGAGTTAATTTGCAATCATTCAGCTACATTAAGCACGCAACACCTTATCATTAAAAATTAAAATCAACTTAATATGACTTTCCCAGCAAACCTCCGTTATACCAAAGAACATGAATGGATTTCATTGGAGGGCGATATTGCCACTATAGGAATTACTGATTTTGCCCAGGGAGAATTAGGCGACATCGTATATGTGGATATTGCTTCCAAAGGTAAAAGCCTTGCCGCCGACGAGGTATTTGGAACAGTGGAAGCGGTGAAAACCGTAAGTGACCTTTTCTTACCCATCCCAGGTACCATCACCGAAGTAAATCCAGCCCTGGAATCCCAGCCGGAGTTGGTAAACACCGATCCGTATGGGGAGGGCTGGATGATAAAAATGACCGTAGACCAGGTAGCTGATTATGATGCCCTTTTAACCGCGGAAGCATATACCACCCTGGTTGGATAACGGGTATAATTAAGCTGATGGTTAGCCAACAATATCAACGATTGCCTGGCAAAACCCATAATTTTCTTTCGAATGAAACAACTTACAATTAATAGCTTTATACCAGGCATTGCCTGGTTTTTTGTTGTATTGGTATTACTTTGTATGCCGGGCCACGATATTCCCACCACCAGTTGGTTTGATAAAATATTCCTTGATAAGTGGGTACATGCAGGCGTATTTGGGCTGCTGGCCCTGCTGTTCATGGGGCCGATCGCCCAAAGTGCATTGGATGACAAAGAGAAGTTGCAGTATTTTATTCGTATTGCGATTGCCACTTCGCTGTGGGGAATAACCACTGAATTTATCCAGAAGTACCTGGTAACCGGTCGCAGCTTCGATTTGCTTGACTGGGCCGCAGATAGTGTGGGCGCACTAACGGCCCTGCTGGTATGCCGCAGAAAACTCCATCGCCGCACGGTAAGTTAAATTTTGCCAATTATTACCCAAACTTGTTGTATGTAAAGCTTTTTAGTACATTTGCTGATATGTTGAACGTAGAGAATATGGAGTACAATACCACACGCAATCATTTAACGATGAGAGAGTATGGCCGCCATATACAAAAAATGGTGGAATACCTGCTGAGTATTGAAGACAAAGAAAAGCGCCAGCGCAATGCAATGGCCCTGATAGAATTGATGGGTTTCTTAAATCCTCATCTTAAAAACGTAGAAGATTTCCGGCATAAGTTATGGGATCATCTCTTCCTTATCAGTGATTTTAAACTGGATGTGGAAAGCCCTTACCCGATACCCACACGGGAAACACTGAAGGCCAAACCAGAACCACTGGGCTATCCCAAAAAATATCCTAAGTTTAATCACCTTGGAAAGAATATTGAAGTGGTGATCAACAAGGCCCTTAAGGAAGACAATGCAGAGAAGCGCCAGGGGTTTGCCAATGCCATTGCCTATTATATGAAACTTACCTATAGTAACTGGCATAAAGAATTGGTGCATGATGATAATATTCAGAGTGAACTACAAACCATTACAGAAGGGCAGCTTGAGTTTAACAATCGCCCGTTTGTAAAACACCGCACCGATAACCGTCCCGATCGCGACGACTACCGTAGCGGAAGTACCGGAGGCTATCGTAAAAATAACTTTGGCACCCGTAATAATACCCCGGGGGGAAGCAGGGACAACAACCGTGGTGGGTTAAATCAACGCGATAATAGAGGTGGACTGGGCGGAGGCCGTGATAACCGCACTGGGGGTGGTAGCAGTGATAGCCGCAATGGCAACAACCGCAACTTTAAAAAACGCTATTAATAAGCGCATGGCCCTGGCCCTGTAATAATTTCATTAAAAATGATAGCCCTGACACATTTAAAAATGTTAGGGCTTATTTTTTATCCCTCATTTAAATTTTAGCAACAAGATGAGTTCATTTGAAGTAACAGGAGGAAAAAGGTTGCACGGCGAGATCATTCCGCAGGGCGCAAAAAACGAAACCCTGCAGGTAATTTCTGCCGTTGTGCTCACCGCAGAAATAGTACAAATTGATAATATCCCGGATATCATTGATGTAAACCTTTTGATTGAACTGCTGGGTGAAATGAAAGTGAAAGTAAACCGCATCAGCAGGAACAGTTGCATTTTCCAGGCAGATGATATTAATGTTGACTATTTAAACAGCGACGATTTTCATATAAAAAGCGGCAGGTTGCGGGGCTCTGTTATGCTGGCCGGGCCCATGTTATCCCGTTTTAAAAAAGCTTACATTCCAAAGCCTGGTGGTGATAAAATCGGGCGCCGCAGGCTGGATACCCATATAACAGGATTTGAAAAACTCGGCGCCGGCTTCGAATACAATAAAGAAGGCTTTTTTTACCTCGCGGCAAAGGAACTAAAAGGTGCCACCATATTGCTGGATGAACCCAGCGTAACCGGTACAGCGAATATAGTGATGGCTGCTGTGATGGCCACCGGCACTACCACCATTTATAACGCTGCCTGCGAACCCTACCTGCAACAGTTGTGTAAAATGCTTAACCGGATGGGCGCTAAAATAAGTGGCATTGGCAGCAACCTGCTTACCATTACCGGGGTACACCAATTGGGTGGCACCACACACGTAGTGTTGCCGGATATGATTGAAGTGGGTAGTTTTATTGGCCTGGCTGCAATGACGCAAAGCGAGCTCACCATAAAAAATGCCGGCATTGAACACCTGGGAGTTATCCCCGAAAGATTTCAGCAACTGGGCATTCAACTCGAGTACCGCGGCGACGACATATATATACCCACGCAGGAGTTATACGAGATTCAAAAATACATGGATGGTGGCGTGCTCACCATTTACGATCATCCCTGGCCTGGCTTCACGCCCGATTTGTTAAGCATTGTATTAGTTACGGCCATCCAGGCAAAAGGCAGTGTATTGATACACCAGAAAATGTTTGAAAGCCGCTTGTTTTTTGTAGATAAACTAATTGAAATGGGTGCGCAGGTAATATTGTGCGACCCGCACCGGGCAGTAGTGATTGGCCTGGAACGGGAACAGAAATTACGCGGCATCACCATGAGCAGCCCTGATATAAGGGCAGGAGTAGCCCTCTTGATTGCCGCATTGAGTGCGGAGGGAAAAAGTACCATTCAGAACATTGAACAAATTGACAGGGGCTATCAATATATCGACCAGCGCCTGCAACAGTTAGGAGCTGCAATTAAGCGTACAAGTTAGTGGAACTGCCAGTGTAGTTTCCTGTTTGGGCATCTTCCACTTAAAAAAGCGGAGGCATTTATTTGTAGAAATTTGAAGGCCTGACATTTAGCAGCTACCTGCTTTTGAATTTTCTTTCCTTTCTTTGCACATGCCTATCCCACATAAAATTATTATCATTACCGCGCCTTCGGGTTCGGGTAAAACCTCCATTACCCGACACCTGATGAAAACCTTTCCCCAACTCGCTTTTTCTATTTCGGCGGCTACCCGGCAGGCCAGGGGCGTAGAAAAAAATGGTGTTGATTATTATTTTATGAGCGAGGAAGACTTTAAACAAAAAATTCAGCACAACGAATTTATTGAGTGGGAGATGGTGTACGAGGGGAAATATTATGGTACCCTGAAAAGCGAATTGGAACGTATTTGGGACGAGCAGCGGGTACCTGTACTGGATATTGATGTAAAAGGCGCCATCCACGTTAAACAACAATACCCCGAATCGGCCATCACCCTGTTTATCCAACCTCCTTCGGTAAACGAACTAAAAAAACGCCTGGAATCCCGGGGTACAGAAACGCCCGAATCGCTCGCTGCCAGGGTAAACAAAGCTTCGTATGAACTATCGTTCAAGGAACACTTTGACCAGTTGATTGTAAACGATGAACTCGATAGGGCCTGTAGCGAGGCAAGCACGATTATCGCCAATTATCTCAAACAATAATTAGTCGCTCAAAAAATCAATGTTTGTTGCTATTTTTACGGTATGGACTGGATAGCACTTTTTGCGATAATATTATCCCTATTGCTCGTGGGCTTTTTTTCCGGGATAGAAATGGCATTTGTATCAGCCAATAAATTATCTATCGAACTCAGGAAGAAGCAAGGCACTTATAGCGGCAGGGTGTGGGGCGAATATGCCGACAAGCCTGCCCGCTTTATAGGCACTACCCTAATTGGCTTTAATATCATTTTGGTAATTTATGGGTTGCTGTGGAGCTCTTTCATGGATGATGTATGGCACAACAAAGTAGGCAACTATAGCTGGAACATTACCAATGAATACCTTCACCTGATTATTGAAACCACGGTATCTACCTTTTGCCTTTTATTCTTTGAATTTCTTTTTAAAGCTTATTTCAGGGCTAAAAATGAAACGATGCTTAGCAGCGGCTTCATAACTTATATCACCCAATTTTTCTTTACCGCCTTTTCGGGAGTAGCCACCTTTTTTGTAGACGTAGCCGAATGGATTTTAAAGTACATCTTCAATGTAAAACTGAACGAAAAAAAGGACGTGTTCACCAAGGTGGACCTGGAGCATTTCATCCAGCAAAGTAAAAACCACGACGAGGAAGACACCACCGAAATCAATAAAGAATTGTTTGAAAATGCACTTTCCTTAAGTGAAAAACGCATCCGGGAGTGCCTGATACCGAGAAAGGAAATTGATGGTGTAGATATCACCACCGCCATTGAGATGGTGAAGGATA
>JBBQOJ010000019.1:0-12526 GCA_038330815.1 Chitinophagales bacterium
AGCTGTGGTTTGATGGAAGCTGGCAGACCTGCCACCCTATCCACCCGGTTAGCATTTCCGCCCTGCGATTCTGCAAAGATTATATTGGCATTCAACGGACTGGGTTGTACCCAAAAACCATCACCTCCGTTAATATCCAGCCAGTCGGCACTGCTCACCCCACCAGCTGCGGAATTGGGCGCCATCCAACTGCCATTGTCTTGCAATCCCCCGTATACATTGTATACTTTTTCTTTATCGGTGGAAACATGGTAAAACTGGCCCACCGGTAAGTTGTTTAAGAATTGCCAGGATACGCCTTTGTTCATACTCAGGTATACCCCGCCATCGGTACCAAGGTAAAGAATATCGGGATTGGCCGGGTTGATCCATAAAGCGTGGTGATCGGCATGCGGCGCCACCCCACCAATGATGGTATTGCTCCAGGAAAAACCACCGTCTTTTGAATATTGAAAATCATACGCCGGCCGGTAAACCTGTTTAGGATTTTTTGGATCAAACACCAGGGTACTAAAATAAAAGGGACGGGCAGTGATATTTTCAGTGGCTGCCAGTTTTTCCCAACTGCTGCCTTCATCTTTGGATATAAACAGGCCAGGAGTAGCGGCCTCCACAATGGCCAGCACTTCGGCAGGTTTTGAAGGATTGATGGTTACCACTATTCTTCCAATGTCGCCTTCGGGGATTCCCTTGGTTATTTTAGTCCAGGAGTCACCACCATCTATGCTTTTATACAAGCCACTACCCGGGCCACCCGAAGCAAATGAATAGGGAGTTCGCCTGAACTGCCAGCAACTGGCCAGTAGTATTTTTGGGTTATCGGGATGAATGGCGATATCGGCACAGCCGGTGGCATCATTTACAAACAATATTTTTTTCCAGGTTTTGCCGCCATCGGTTGTTTTGTATAAACCACGGTGCCCGCTACTGTTCCATAAAGGACCCGGAGCCGCAACATACAAGGTATTGTTGTTACCCGGATCTGCCACTATTTTACTGATATGTTCGGTACTATCCAATCCAATTTTCTGCCAGTTGCTTCCGCCATCCGTAGTTTTATAAAGGCCATCGCCAATGGAAACCGTATTGCGCATATTACTTTCGCCCGTGCCGGCGTACACTACGCGGGGATTGTTTTTTTCAATCAACAGCGCACCAATACTTTGGCAGTATTTGTCAAATACCGGGGCGAAAGAAATCCCACCATTCTGGCTTTTCCATATACCACCGCCTGCGGTACCCACAAAGAGTGTTACCTGTTCGCCACTACCAGCGCCTTCGATGGCGGTAATACGTCCACTCATGGTAGAGGGCCCAAGTGCCCTGGCAGAAAGGGTTTGAAAATGAGCAGTATTTATGGTCACCTGTGAAAAAAGGTGGGCGGTACACAGGCAGTAAACCCACAGGATGGCGAGCTTTTTTTTCATACAATTAGTTTGGCTATCGGGTAAAAAATAAAAGCACCTTACCCAGTTAAATGGTTCAACCGGGTAAGATGCCTTTTAGTAAAACGCAGGTTGATTAATTTGCGGTGAATATTTTTTCGTCTACCGTGGGATTGGTAACTATTTTTTTGGTCACCATCACCATTCCGCCCTGGTCAACTTTAAAAGGTACTTTCACACCAAAATCGGTATCCTGGTAGTCGTAATTTTTAATAGTTACTTTCACATCCTGTCCCTGTTGCTTTGCAGTGGTTTCCTGCTTGTAAATCAGGTAGGTTTTCATGTCGAAATAGTAGGTGGTTTCCACCTGGTTTTTAGTGGTCAATTTCACCTTATAATACTCGTTGCCATCCTCTTCATCTTTGCCTAAAAATTCAACGGTGCTGCCTTTTGCTTTATAATCTACAAAGGCGCCCTGTATGTCAAGGTCATCCAGTTTCGCTTTCAATTCGTCTGCACTAAGGGGTTGAAGAGAGGTTTTTCCTGCCATGGGGTTTTGCGACCATCCATGGGTGGGTGTAGTGATGTCGATAAATTTGCTTCCCTGGAACTCAGCATCTACCCTGGTACCTTTACCATTTACCGCCTGCATGGTGAAGGGTATTTCAAGCCCCTGCACTTCAATTTGTCCATCTAACAGCATTGAATTGATCTGCTTCCATTTTTCTTTTCCGCCGATGGCTGCAACGTGTTTATCAATTACTTCATCCGCGGTTTGCGCCTTGATGGAAAAACCGGCGGATACAAAGGCAACCATCATCATGGATTGCAAAAAAAACTTTTTCATTTTGTTGGGTTTGATTGTTTTAAATATTGACTCATTGATTAGTACCTGCAAACCTGCAGGAATTACAGGAAAGTAAAATATTTTTCAATATTAATTTAAAAATTTAAATATTGACTTAATTATTCCGGAAATAATATGGACGGCAATGACCGGAACCCGGGAAAACAGTTGGGCTGAACCAAAAATACAACTATAACCATCTGGGTTAGGCACTTGTTGGATAAATAGTAAAAAACTTCTATAAAACGCAAACAGCTTGTTATTCTATAAAAACCAGGTTTTTGAGGCCTTTATCTTCCCCGCTACAATTCTTTTTATAGAAACCCGGAATTTAAGCATGCCCGGGCAAATAAAATACCACAAATCCCGTTATGTTACTTGCTGCTGTTATTAATTCATTAACATTAATGGTAGTATAACTAAAATAATCAACAATAACTGTTTGTCATTACCAGTTCTAAAAATTTACTATGAAAACCACAAAATTATTGAGCCCGCTGCTTTTACTGGCCTTATTAACAGCCTGTGTGAAGCAAAGAGATGTTGCGGCTGATCCCACCGCCATTGTGCCCCCTGCGGGCTTTCTTTGGGAAATGTCGAGCAACGTTGCAGTTACCATCTCCATCAATGACACTCGTTTCGGCGATGCACTGCATACCATTTCTTTGTACGATACCGATCCGGCTGAAGGAGGTAAACTCCTCAGCAGGGGTGCCGCTTCTACTAACAAGCCATTTGCCACTACCTTACTGCTGGCAGATACGCTTCATTCAATGGTGGTAGTTAAAACCGCACCCGATCTCTCTGCCATGCAACAGGATTTGGCTGTTACCGGACCTACGCTATCTGCCACCTTGGGTAAATTGCCCGTTCCTGCCGGCAAACCGCTGGAAGGCCCGGATTGCAGTACGGGTTGCGTTACCACAATTACTACTTCAAATAATAATATCATTGTAAAGCAGGACGAAGTGGTATGCATCACCGGTAACGATATCACAGTGGGTTTTACTGCCAATAATAAAGGAACCATCCGGATTTGCGGCACTAATGTTATTGTTGAAAATGCTAACCTGAATAATGGCGCTAAACTCATCGTTGCCTCCACTGGTTCAGTGCAATTTAAAAATCTAACTATCAACAATGGCATAGGCTTTGAAAATTATGGCACCACCAGCGTAGCAAATTTTTCACCCAATGGCCCGGTAATTAATACCGGTACCCTAAACATCACGGGCGACTTCAACATTACCAATACCGGGTCATTATCCAACAGCGGCATTATCACTGCCACCGGCAACATGACAGTCAATGGTAAGGATGTTTTTAATAAAGGTAAAATCAGCGTTCAAAATTTCATCATCAATGGCAGCGCAAAATTCACCAATACCTGTAACCTGGCCATCGCAGGCGACTATAGCAACAATGGACAGATGTTTAACTACCAGTTAATCACCGTTGAGGGTGCCACCACTGTAAACGGTGGTTCAAACCTGGAAATGTATAATGCTGCTTTACTTATCACCAGGGATATGACCTTAAACAGTACTATTGAAGGGTTTGGGACTACATCGCTGGTAAAAGTCTCCGGCAATACCACCATCAACAATCCGGCGGGCGCAAAAGGAGCTATCCAATATTGTGATGCCAACGGGATCGAAGTAGACAATTCAGGCAAAAAAGCCTTTACAAAGGGAGCAGTTACCGATTGCAGCGTATACATCCCTACCAGTGATTGTAATACCATTGGTAATGGCAAGCCAGGCTTTGCTGATAGTGATGGAGATGGTATCGCAGATGAACTGGATGCATATCCTTCCTCAGCAAACAAGGCATTTGATAATTATTATCCTGCAGATAAAGCTGCCGCTACAATTGCTTTTGAAGACCTTTGGCCATGGCAGGGGGACTACGACTTTAACGACCTGGTGATGGGGTACCATTATAACCTGGTAACCAATGCCACTAATAATGTAGTTACTGTAAACGCAACATTCTCCTTATTTGCAACAGGCGGTTCTTTAAGCAATGCATTTGGTATTGAGTTTCCTTTGCCTAAAGAAAATGCCAGCAATGTAACCGGTGCCACCATTGAGGATGGCCAGGATAAGGTAGTATTGGTGCTCTTTACAGATATGCGAAAACAACTAGCCAGTAGTAATACCGATGAAAAACAAGCGGAAAGCCCGGCCAAAACTTACCAGGTTAGTTTTGACGTAAAAAATGGAGCGTTGTTAAAAGAATTCGGACTTGGAACCTTTAATCCCTTTATCTGGAACTTCCTTAGCGGCACGCCTACTGAAAGAAATGAAATTCATTTACCCGGTTACCCACCTACCAGCCTGGGTAAAAGCAAATTATTTGGTACGGCCGATGATGCTACCGACGCAAATTCAAAAAATTATTACCTAACCAAAAAGGGGATGCCCTGGGCCATTAACCTCCCTGCTACTTTTAAATATCCAAAGGAAGGTGCTACTATGCAGCAAGCCTATCTAAACTTTACTGCATGGGCCAATTCAGGGGGTGTTAACTTTCCAAACTGGTATTCAGATATACCCGGCAATCGTAAAAACGAATTCATATATAAACCCTAAAATTTTTCCACCTGTTATGCGATGGCCCGTTAACAGCGGGCCATTGTTGTGTTAACTGCTAACTACCATACCGGTACTAACCATTGGCGGCAACAAGGTGGTACCGGCGATGTTGACCGTTGGCCCGTTTTGCAGGTATTCTTTTATTATCTTATGTTACCACCTTTCACCAGGTGCCAAAGTAACTTTGAATAAAATTAAACAACAATGAAAAAAATGCTACAACTCGAAGAGTTGGCGATGACGTCGGCAGCCATCGCTCTCCTTACCATACACCACCTTGGTCTTTCGATATGGGTATGGATCATCCTGTTTTTTGCACCAGACATTGGCATGCTGGGTTACCTTTTAAATACCAGGATCGGCGCTTTTTGTTACAACCTCTTTCACCACAAAGGCATCGGGCTGTGCCTGGTAGCAGCCGGAACTTACCTGCAAAATGAAATACTAACAGCAACGGGTACCCTGCTTTTTGCACATGCGTCTTTCGACCGGATATTTGGCTATGGTTTAAAATATGCTGACAGTTTTAAAAACACCCACCTCGGCAGCCTTGAAAAACAATAGGGCAGCTATTTTTTCAGCAGCCTGCTACGGATCCTGCTCATGCTTACCGGGGTGATACCAAGGTAATTCGCAAGGTAATGTTGCGGCACCCTTTCCAGTATTTTTTGTTTACTACCACTCAACAAATCGAGATAGCGTTCCTCCGGGCTTTACAGCAACAGGCTGACCATTCTTTCTTCGAGGCCAATGGTGAGGTACCCGGCAATGCGACGGCCAAATTGTTGCCAGCCCATACTCCTGCTAAAAAGACTGGCCATAACCGGGTAAGGAAAACTGATGTACCGGGTATCACTTAATGCTTCGATAGATATCAACGAAGGCTGCTGCGTGATGCAACTAATATAAGCACTGATAAAATGGGTTTCAAAAAAGAAATAGGTGGTTTTGTCTTCCCCGTCTTTGCGGTAATATTGACGCAACATGCCTTCCAGTACAAAACCGATTTCTTTGCCAACGCTGCCTTCCCGGGTAAATAATTTATTTTTTCGCAACGTTCTCACTGAAAGATGTGGAAGCAGCATCAACCAGTCTTCCCTGGAAATTGCACTAAAACGCAGCAGGTAATCATATAAAAGCGCATATTCGTTATTGTTATCACCAGGCATATGAATAAAATTATAAATAAGTCTATTTAATCCCGTAGTAAGTCAGGCTGGCTCATCAGGGAGGTAAGGTAAATTAATCATCCCTTTGAGTTAGTGCCCATTTACTTCCCACGATTACAGCCTTAACATTGCCAAATTAAAACAGCACTCTTTCATTTTTTGCGGCCAATGTCACTAATTTATCTATCCGTCGGGCCCTGGTATCGGGTCGCCTGGCTGTTGATATCCATTCCAGTATACCGCGACGGGAGGAGGCGGGAAATTTTATCCAGTTTTCCAACGCCATTGGTTGGGCATTGAAAGCCACCTGCAGGTCGGTTGGCACCACCAGGTTATCTACGTCGTTAAGGGCGGTCCAGTTGCCATTTTGTTGAGCAAGCTGCACGGCTTCAATTCCTGCCTTAGCCATACGTTTACCAGCCATTAACGCAGCCACTCTTTCTTTATTTACCCGGCTCCAATTACTGCCAGGATTTCGCCTGGAAAAATATTGGTAGTAACTTTCAGCATTCCGTTTAACACCCTTGCTATCTATCCAGCCAAAACACAGCGCTTCTTCAACTGCTGCTATGTAGTTAACACTGGGGATACCACCGGCTTTACGAAAAATAATTAACCAAACTGCATTCTCCCGGCGATGATTTTTCCGCAGCCAATTACGCCATTCTTTCCAAGTGGCGGCACGGATACAGGAACGCCATTTTTTATTTCCATTACTCTGCACTTTTTAAGTTGAGCATTGTTAAGATAAAAAATATTTTCTGGTGGCTGTAATTTAAGGAACACTGGTACAACTAATAGGTTTAAAGAGCGGCCGCTTTTAAGTGTTTAATTTTTGTTGGCGAAACAACTAAATTATTCAACAATACCGGGTGATAGGAGGAAATGCAGATCCTATAATTAAGAAGAACTATCCCGCAAAGTAGCGCAAATAAAGCAGCAGGCTGGTTTTCCGAAGGCCAATGCAAGTTGAATACCGCAGTGCTGTAAAGAAAAATCAGCGAAAATCTGCGGGAATAATCAGCGAAAATCTGCGGAAAAAAAATTAAACAGTTTCTCCCGCAGATCAACGCATATAAATAAACAATCATCAGTGGGACTAATTAGCGGTCATCAGCGGGGCTAATCAGCGAAGATCAGCGGGACTAATCAGCGGAAAAAATCAGCGAAGATCAGCGGGGAAAATAAACGAAGCTCAGCGGGAAAAATTAAACGAAATCAGGGGCTTCCAACCGGCATACATCAATGGGCATTATCAATGAATTTTTTAGCTGAAACAGTTACCCAATAAATTATTTAACGTGAGCGAAACCCAATTTTTAGCGCAGGTAAGACAACACCAGGGTATTATTTACAAATTGGTGGCACTGTATGCCAGTGACGCAGAGGAAAAAAAAGATCTCTACCAGGAAGTGCTGTTGCAGGCATGGAAGAGTTGGGGCAGCTTCCGGGAAGATGCGAAATTCAGCACCTGGTTATACCGGGTTTGCCTCAATACCATTTTTACCCAGCAGCGAAAAAAAAGGCCCGTTGATTATATCGATTCCCTGGAGGGCGTTTCGCCAATGGTACACAATGGCAGTGTAATAAGGGAAGACGCAGTTCGGTTAAGGTTGGCCATCCGGCAATTAGCAGAAACAGACAGGGCCGTTATTTCATTACACCTGGATGGCTACGAAAACAGTGAGATTGGCGATATGCTGGGCATTTCCAATAACCATGTAGCAGTAAAACTGCACCGCATCAAACAACAATTAGGCAATCATTTAATGCAATAACAATGACTAATTCAAATAACTGGAACGATTTAAATGATCAGCAGGACGATGACCTTTCCGCTATGTTACAACCTCAATCGCTGTCGAAGCCGGGATCTCAAAACCCCTTGATGAAAATCAAAAAAAACCTGCGGATCAACATCATTTTTGCATCCGTCATCTGCCTGCTTTATATAATTATCCTCGTTTATTTCCAGCTATGGCAGGTGCAGCTTTCCATCGGCCTGGTTTTACTTTTTTCGCTTTGGGCACTATATACTGCTTTTCAACAATTCCGCACGCTCGCTACCCTGGTATCGCCTGCCAACCCATTGCTGGCTGAATTAAAAAGACACCACCAGTCGATCAACCGCTGGATGAATACCCAACAAAAAGTAGCCCTGTTTATTTACCCGGTAAGTGCGGCCGGTGGATTTATGCTGGGTGGTTTTTTAGGTTCAGGAAAGCCTATTGACGAATTTATGTCGAAACCAGCCATGCAAATTGCGCTACTCGTGTCCATCATTGTATTGGTTCCGGTATGCTATTACCTTTCGCGGTGGATGTGCAGGCAAAGCTTTGGTAAACACCTCGATGCCCTGGGTAAAAACATCACGGCGCTGGAGGCAGAAAAATAGCCGGCGATTGATTAAATAACAATCATTTTTAAAATGAACCAATGATGCAAAAAGACATGAAAACCTCCCCTTCTACCAAGCCCACAACAAAAAATTTTAATAACCCTGCCTACGCCGTATTTGTGGCACTGGGCTGTTATTTTCTTTTCATACAGGATTTTTCCCAGGCAGTTATTTTTTGGGGGCTGGCGCTTGTATTCGATCCGTTTACTATTGATCAACCTTTTAAACTAAGGCCCTTTTATCAAAAAGCCTGGTTGATCGCACATTTACTGATCACCATCGGGTTGTTTTCCGTTATGCTGTTACATGCTTAATCCACCGGAAATTCAACTATGCAGGCCTTTTGTTTACAACAAACGCCTATAAACAGGGCGGCGGCCCCTAACAATGCTTTTATATTTGCACCTGCTGCCAGCATGGTAAGTTCCAGGTAGCCCGCCACAGGTTTGCTATCCTGGAATTTCCGCCCATCCGTTATCATTTTTCCACCTTAGATGGTACCAACCGAATTTTAAAATACCCCCATTGTGGTATTTTTCACATTGGGCAATATTACTATATTTGACAATATGCAATCTTTTTAATGGGACCTTTCTTACCAAAACCAGGGTACTCAATTTGTCAGAGGCACCACTTGATAATGTAAACACACCCTAAGTCACAAACAGTAGTCCTGGTCGGTAACCTTATACGAAGTGATTGGCAAAGGCCGGATCCACTCCTTCAATGTAATATCTTTTGAAACCGCTAAATGATTTCCTATTGAATATTGTCCTACCTAAATACCAGGAAAATACATGCGATTATTTATACACCCAATGCCTGCCGGTATCAAACTGTTGTTAGCAGGATTGTTATTGCTAACCTCCATATTTCCGGCATGGGCGCAGGCACCGTTGAATGACAACTGTGCCAATGCTACACTTATCCCCATACCTGCTGCAGGATTTGGCCTGGGAAACTTCATCTCCCTGCCAACCAACCTTTCCACTGCAACGGTACAAACGGGTGAAGCATATGCACCCGCTATTTTCGTTGCGGGCCTTGATAAAAAATCAGTTTGGTACAAATTCAGTTTGCCAACAATCCGTGCGGTACGCGTAACACTTACCCAGCCTGGTACTGCCATCACTGCCGGCGATGCCGGATTTGCTGTTTATCAAACTGCCGGTTGCCTGCCAACCAATGCCAATATCAGCACCAAGCTTACTCCTATTGTCACTTTTGGCAATACCTACCATCCCTGTGTACCCGCCGGGGAGTACCTGGTGCAGGTATCCTCCAAACTGGCAGCGAATGGGCCAATTACTGTGAACCTTGAAATATCTGATCAAACAGGTGCTGCCTATGATCACCCCAACCAGGCCTATGCTTTTGGAGTGGCCGGTAATTTTTCCCGCTACATTGATTTTGATACTGAATGCCAGTCGATTGAAGATTCAACAGAGGTATGTACGTCCCTGTTTAATTATCGCAATTACCACAAAAGCGCCTGGTTTACTTTTACTACCCCGGCCTATTTTGATCATATGATTGTGATGCTTTCAGGTACAGGTACCCCTTCTTTTTTCTCAGGAACAAATATTTTAAGAACTTTTGGCTACACCCTTTATAAAGGCAATGCGGTAAATACGCCCATTACCTCCCTGCAAATTGTGGATGGTTGCGACTCGCTAAGAACCAACGGGTATGTGAATGCAACGCGGCAGTACCGGTGCGACCAGTTGGAACGCAATACCACCTACAGTATTCAATTGTTTTTTGAAAAAAGTTTTAGTGAAATCGTACGGCTTGGCATGTTTACCGGTGGCACTACCGCCACAGCGGCACCCTTGCCGGTGGCTAGTATGCCGGCATCCAATAAAATGGGTATTCTTAACCTTACCCCAGCCGGCATCGTCAACACCCTTACAGATACCTGGGGCTGTAATAGCCGCCATTCCATTACTGCGTGCAACCCGGCTTTACCTGGCGCTGGTATCACCTTTAATGGATTAAATTATAACCTCAGTAGTTTTGCCACCTTTACACTCGATAAGGCGGCGGCCATTAATTTCAGGGTTGTTCCTACGCAGTGTGGCCCCTATGGGGTAATACGATTATTTAAGCAATCGCTAACCAACAATTGTGCTGACCTCGACACCGCCAACCTCGTAGCCACTGTTCCTTATAATACACTGGTTGATTGCCTTGCACCTGGTGATTACGTGATACAAATACTGGGGAGGGATATATTGACCACTTCCCTTTTTTATTATTATGATGCCACCCAAAATTACGAGCAGTGCTTTTTTACCAACCTGGGCACCAGGTTCCGCCTGGATTTGACAGGTTATACCCGTAAAGCTGCCAATAATTTTTCTCTTAACATGGCCGGGGCATTTGACACCCTCAACCGGGTAGGCAACGTACAACAACCCTTGCTGCCTGGCGTTGCCTATAATGCTAACCGGGATACCATTGGCTGTTTGAGTACGGTTAGGCCGGCTGATACCACCTGTTCGCCATTAAATGATAAAGTAATTTACAGGCAGTTTACCGTTGCAGATAGTGGCACCGTAGCCTTTACCAATATGCTGTATTCCCCCAATCCACCCTTCCGGTATAAATTGTATAGTGGGGATGCCAATGCATTGGCCACTGCTCAAAATGCCTTTGCATTTCCGGATCGCATTGTGGGTTTAAAACCGCAGAGCCTTTGTTTTGATGGGTACACTTATTGTGACAACAAGGCTGCCTGCGTTATACCTGGCACCTATACATTTACCTCAATGGGTTCAGTGGGCGATGTGGGTAAATCTGACAGGCCAACTTTCACTTTTTCCCGCACACGCACCCTACACAACAGCCCGTTTACCGCCCAGGATATGGGCAGTATAATGGATACCCTTGGAGTGAATGGCGGTACCAAAAAATCGGATGCCGACTTTTGGAGCTGCGATGACAATGCCGTACCCATTAATGGCTACCAGCCTTGTGCCATTGGCGGACGCCCGGCCACGAAGGCCATTTACCGACAATTTTATCTAAAAGGTGATGCCCTTGTAAGAATTGCCGGTACCGGGATCAGTTGTTCCAATTATGCCTACGGCACTAAAACGTTATTTTATGGAAGGGCCACCGATGGGTTCGGCGCGCTTTCGCCCGTAGGTAACCAGTGGAACTGTTTTGCCACAGCACAAACTACCAATGGCTGTACTTTCTTACCTGCCGGATGGTATACGGTGGTTTCTTATGGCACCGGTCCAAGTTATGACAGTGCTACCCGTTTGGTAAATATAGGTGGCCGATACAATAGCCATGTTGGGTTTAGGGATGAATTTAATATCACCATTACACCCGCCTGCCCGGGGCCCAAATATAACCGGCCATACAAAGCATCTATCAACAGCGCTACGTCGCTTCCCCACCTGGTTACCTGGGGTAATAGGGTTGGTAGCACAGCAGCCTATCCACGTACAGATTCCATCTTTAGTTTACCTACCGAAAGTTTTAATTGCACGCTCGATACACCTTTTGCAAGTCACCCGATTAAAACATGTGAAGCGGCTGCCAACCGGGTAGCCTATTATGTGTTTCGTACAACGCAGGTATCGTTTTTACAGATCAATACCAGTGGATTATTTGCAGCCGTATATGATAAAGATGTACGAACCGATTCATTGCAATTTGCCACCGCGGTACCCATTCAGCGCTGCGATAACAATGCAGGGTTTATCCAGTTTTGTTTCTTCCAGCCAGGCACCTATACCCTGGTGGTTTATGCCAAAGATGCCAACAGTTGCGGAAGTGTAACGCCAAGGATATATATCGACCAGGTAGGATACGCTCGGTTTGACTATGCGAATACCGCCTACGATTTTGATGTTGTGCCGCCCAACGCTACCTATCATTTTGGAAAGGTGGGCGATGTAAACCCATTAAACAGTGGAAGAAAACCCAGCACGGATTTTTTCTATTGTACCACCGGTGCCTTTTCAACCGACCCCACCAACCCGGTGTGTAATACAAAGGTGAATCCTAATGTGTACAACAACGGGCCCAATAAGCCATTATACGATTCTATTTTTCCTTCCAGCAATGGTGTAGCCCGAAGAAACCTTTGGTACACCTTTGTTGCGGCCGATCCC